>PUNF01000140.1 GCA_003552525.1 Clostridia bacterium
CAAACCGAACAAGATCCCCCCGGAAATGGCTTCGGGTTCAAGGGCGAAACGGAGGTCAAGCTACGCAGTCTCGTTGAAGTACACATGGGGGAAGTTAGGTATGACTGTGATTTCTATCGCTGAAACCGGATTCCTGCGGTTCAGTTAGGCAGAGTGATGGGCTGGGGAACCTGTTATCTGCCATCCGGCTGTCCTACATAGTCGCGGAGGCGATGTGCCCGGCGTCCTTGGCATCGCATCTGCCCGCATAGGAAGCGGACAAGCAGTTCGACATGATGGAAACATTGTGCTATACCGCTACGACATGATTCGCGACTACTTTCTTTCCCATATGCCCCCACAGGGTGCGGGCGGATCTGCACATTGGCGTGGTCGCTAGCGGGAGATGAATAGTGCGAGCGCGTTTCGCACCGGCTCGGGGGCCAGGTTCCAGACGTAGGAGGTATCCACCACGTTGGGGTTGACGCAGGAATCACATCCTTGCACAGCGCGCGCGATTTCCCCGCGGTCCCAGCTTTGCAGGATCGTCTCGAGCGATGCCGTGCGCACGTTTCCGTAGGGTTTGCTCTTTCGTAGGCAGTTGGTCACGTCGCCCTCTGGACCCACGGTGAGAAATACGAAAGGCGCGCGACACGCGTAGGATTTGCCCTGCAGAAGAAAGTGCTCCAGGTAGGTCCGGGAATTGTTGATCCGATAACGTCGTTTCAAAGACAGGAGTTCCTGTGCGGCGTCACGGAGTTCCCTGGGCCGCGGTAAGAAATCCCGGTTCGAGGCTCCCGTATCCGGGGTGGTCCCCTCGTGGGCGGGACAGACATAGAGCGAGGCTTGCAGGGAATGGGCCAGTTCCGCCATGGCGGTCATCTCGCCCTCGTTTCCCCGATGCAACAGGCAGTTTAGGATGACCTTGGGAGCCGGGCTGGCGCATCGGAGGGCGCGAATACCGTCCAGAGCGCGTTCAAAGAGCCCTGGCATGCACCGAAAGGCATCATGACGCCCGGCTTCTGGGTAGTCGAGGGAGACAATGACGGAGTCGACTTCCCGGGCAAGGCCTTCGGCACGTTCGGGCAGGTAGTAGCCGTTGGTGATCACCGTGGTAATCATCCCGGCATCCCTGGAGGCCCGACAAAGGCGCTCGAGATCCTCCCGCAACAATGGCTCCCCACCCCATAGTGCGTTGGCTACCAGGCCGGCACGACCCGCCTGCTGATACAGCGTTTCGATCTCTCGGGTCTGCATCTCCTCCGAACGGTTATCCCGCCAGACGCAGGTGGGACAGAGGCAGTTACACCGTGTTGTCACCAGGTGGGAGAGGTGTATGGGGCCCCGCCGTCCGATACGGCTGGCCACCATGCTGGAGAAGAAGCGCCCGATCTTCTTCGCGCGTTGCATGCATCCTTCGCCCCCCTTATCCTTGCCATTTCCTGCGAATCTCGCCCGTCATCGGCGCGACTCCCCGCGAGATACGACCCGAAAGGCTCGTGTGCATCGAGCTCCTGGTCGGGCCAGGGGATTGCATCTTCGCGTTCCTATAACAGTTTCCTGCTGGTTGAAGCAGCAATCCGCGCACCTTGAATAAGCGTACATGCACACATGGGTGATGCAGAGGTCACCATCTCCAATGGGAATATCCACACTGCGCGGGCGCGCCGACGGCTTCGACTGCATCCGCTACACGCGCAGTACCGATCACGGGCGCCTCATCATCACACCGTGGAGGGATCACCGAGAGTGTCGGTATGGTGTCTCGCCCGGTGATCCCGGGGCGAAGCGTGGCATCTCTGTGTCATCACGCCATAAAGGATAATGGCACGCCTGCGCCGAATCTACTGGGAATCGCGCGCTCTGACGACGGTTCAAGGGCAACGGATAATTATCAATGTCGAAAGCACGACATTCTCCAGGTTCGGCTGCCGCTTGTCTTTGAGGAACCGGCGCACCCACTTCCCCGATGACCCTCGAATCGCCACGCTTACCGGTGCAGTATATCCTCAAGGAGGTGTCAGCCTTGCCGCAACTGGGTTCTTTTCACCGCGTCATCCGCGGTAAAATCCAACATACTCATATCTCCCATGGTCTTTTCGAGATGATCAAGGCGCGCATACCGGACTTCTCGCGAGAGCTGATCATCGAGGTCGAGCCCTCGCCTATCCTGGCCGAGGCGAAATCAAAGATGGAATCCTTGGGAATCGAGAATCTTAACGACATCGGACCCCTCAGGCTTGATAGAAACCTTGCCATTATTCGACCCGGCTTGGTGAGCACTCCGCGCGCCCGTACCCTTTTAGCCGAGCGCTTTCGTGCGGGTCAGATTCGGTCTCTTGGTGCCCCCAAATTCATGATGATGGCGAACGTGTCTACCTGGCCCCAAACCGAATCCGTCATTATCGCCGAAGAACTGGATCTCAACGACCACGTGGTGACTATTCATCTCAAGAGCGTTTCGCACCTATGGATCATCGCACGAAAGATCAAGGCCCGTTCCGGAGCCCTGATTACCTACACCCCACAGGATAACCCGTGCGTCGGTGCGTCCGGTCAGGACGGATTGCCCAATCCCGCAAGGCCGAACCACGACCGCACCGCTCGCCAGTCCAGCTCCAACCACGATCGGGCAGCGCGCGGTGGGAACGGTGCCCACGGTGCTGACGGCTGTCCCGGACCCAGGGGCGAGGATGCGCCGAGCCTGACCATCATCGCCCTCGAGATCGATGCCATGCCGGACATTGAGTTGCCCGGTCAAAGGGGTGGTCGCGGCGGTGCCGGCACAAGGGGGGCGCGTGGAGGCGACGGCCAGCGCGGCAAGGATTCCCGGTCCGGCGCTCTGGTGTGCTTACGCTCGGTGGGTTACGGCGGTCATGGTGGAGATGGTGGGAATGGAGGGCGGGGTGGTCAGGGAGGTGATGGTGGCGACGGTGGCGAGGTCACCCTGGCCACGCAAATCGATCAGCTGGAGGGGTTAATAACTGCCCGACCCTTCATCCCGAACACGGGTCCCGGCCCGGGAGGTGAGCCCGGTGCCCAGGGAACGCCCGGGGAGCGCGGACGCGGAGGCCTGGCTGGCCACGCAACCTTCCCATGTCGAGAGCATAGTGCCCGCCGCGGCAGTGATGGGCAGCGCGGAAGAAGCCTCGGGGACATGGGGCGGGGATCCCCGGGTTCCGCCAGCCAGTTGGCCTACAGCTTTTTCGAGCGGGAGGATTGGGACACAATTCTCCAGGCACCCTGGATTCAGTCCATAAATCCCGTGGCCGCGATCGCGGGACAACAGGTTGTGGTCCACGGGCTGCATTTCACTTCCGCGGCGCGCGTGCATTTCGGGGGATCCCCGGTATCCACTACCTTCAACCACGAGGGGCAGCTCAGCTTCCGGGTTCCCATCACTGCCGCCGGCGGGTCTCACGCCGTCAAGGTGAGCATCCCCGGGGGCGAAACCTCGAACGAGGTACCGCTGCGCGTATTGCCTCACATCCGCGAACTACGAGCGGGGGGCAGTCCGGTGGACGGTGTCGCACCGGGAGATGTCTTGGAATTTGTCGGCACATCCTTCGCCGTCGGGGCGATGGTACTCCGCAATGGGAGGTATCTACCCGGCGACCGGAAGTCCTCGCGGTCCATAGAGATCGAACTGCCGCGGGAATCCGGTACGGATAGTGGCGGCAAGGACCGCTTCCAGGTGCAAAATCCCGATGGATACCGGAGTGCAGAATGGGAGGTGCAGCGCCTTCCTTCCGTGGACAGCGGATTCCGCGTCGATGAACACGGCTACCCCTTCCACAACTTCACCATCGGTGATGCCACGTGGGGCGCCTTCCTGGAGACCTTCGGCGCGATCGAGGTCGGCGCGCAATCCCTGCTTCATCCGGTGATGACCAGTGCCTTCTACGCGTTCTTCCGATGGTTCCTCACCAACAATGCCCACTGCAGTGGACTGGCCTCGACTGCCCTGAAGCGATTCCAAGAAAGTGAGCCAGGGGCTTTCGGGGAGTATGCCTCCACCGTGGGAATCACGAAGGAGAATCGCCCGGATCCACCGGATATTCCCGCGGATCTTTGGCGCCAACTCACCGTGGCGCAGGGGAGGATCATTAGCCGTGAGTTGGTGATCCACTACGCAGATCAGGGGCGCGAGGGATTGTCCCGGGTGGAGCGCAGCCTGCGTGAGATCGAAGCAGACCTGGGCGCGGATCTCGGCACCGGTCCCGCCCGGGTTCTCTGCTACATTCCATCGGGTAGCACCTGGGATATCATGGCCGACGCCGAGGTCAGGGAGGCCTTCATGCGGAGCCACTGTGTGACGCCCACGCGCCTGGTTTACGGTGACGATGCCGGGAGCCTGGACGGTGCCCGCCTCTACGTCTACGAGAATAACGCACCGGGTTGCCACGATCGGTTCATCGAGTTTTTCATGCAGGATGGAGAACTGCACTTCGAGGCACCCTACTCGGAGTCGGATGATTATCCTCCCTATGCCACGGCCCACGGTTTCACCCTCGGGACGAACACGCTCCAAAGCCAGCTCCTCGACGATGTAAGCATGCCTATCTCCGGCGCCCACACCGCCACGGCGGGCCTGATGCGATTTGCCCTGGAACTTGTGCTCAGCCCGGCCAGGGTCTCGGTGGAGGATGAATCGGGGCGGGTTATCGGGTATCGCGATGGGCGCATGCATTCGGATCCCGGGATGGGCTACGTCTGCCCCTGGCTCGAGAACTATCTCCTGGTTCGCGAGGATGTCGCCTCACCGGTTCGCACCATTCACGGTGACGGGGACGGGACATACACCTACATGAGTTTGCTGCCCGACGGAAAGTCCCTGGTAATACGCGATGCCGACTGCACGGCCGCCACCGTGGACCGTGTCCGTATCGGTCCCGACTTCGACTGGGTCGAGGTGGTCCCGAGTGAATCCAAGACCCTGGACCTGCACCTGGGCGAGGAACTGACGGATGGGACCGCCAGGCATGTGCGGATCAGCTTGGACCTGCAATCGGGCGAAACGCTGAACCTGTCGGTCGCCCCCGGGCTCGACGGCTTGGAGATCTCGGGAATAGGCAGGGAGATTGTCCTCGATGTGGAGGTCCGTTTGATCGCCGGGGAGTCGGTGCTTCGGGAAGGCCTGCTGCAAGGGGTTCTCCCGGCCGGTGCCAGGGCGGTGCTCGACGACGGTATGTGGGCGGATGTCGAGAACCTGCAGTTGCAAATCCGGTAGCTGCTTTCGCGCGATCGGGTTGGATTGTACTTTCGCGAGGGAAGATCATCCGTGAAGCAACCGGCGCCGCCCCTCATCGGGACGGCGCCGGCGTGTCACAGCCGCTCGATGTCTTTGATCAGCGCTCTTCGATGCCCAGTGTTCGGTCGAACCGGAGTACGATTTCTCCAAGTCCCTCGTATTCCTTAGCCTCTCCGCCGGATGTGGGGATCACGAATCCCGTGGTCTCTCCCGCGGATCCGAATCCCACCTTCAGTCGCATTTCGCCTTCGGCGATTCGCATACCTGGTAGGTGGGCGCCCATGTCCCTTAGTAGTGCCTCCATCAGCATGGAAACCCGTTCGGCTGGGATGATCGGGTCCCGGCCCTCGGCTTCGAGTTGGGCCGTAGCATGGGCCAGCTGTTGCTTGGTGGCCGCTTCTTCACGCCGCAGCTCTGCGATCATACCCTCGAAGTGTTCGCGCAGCTTCTCGTCCGCTTCGTGTTGTGCCTTTTCAAGACGGCGATCAGCATCGTGGATGCGGCGTTCCAGGGCGCGGATCTCTGCCGATAACGCTTCGCTCTCTTGGGCCAAACGACGGTTCTCTTCGAGAAGTGCGGCCGGGACGCCCCCTTCGCGGTCCGGGTCCGGAATGGATTGCAGCGCTTCGGACAGGGCTCGCTCTAGTTCACGGATGCGCGCCCGATCCTCCGCCGCCCGGGCCTCGTTCTCCTCTCGAAGGGCTGCGAGTTTCTCCTGGGCGCGCTGTAGAGCCGCATCGTCCGTCCCGATCTCGCGCAGTTCCTCGAGCTCTCGGGCCAGTTGCTCCGCCCGCTTCTCGGACTCCTCCAATCGGGAGGCGGCATCCTCGAGGGCCTGGGCGGCGGCCCGCGTGAATGCGGGGACAGAGGATTCCTCTGGACGTGCGATCAGCCCGGAGGAAGCAGCGCGCTCGAACTCCGTCAACGCCCGGTCATAACGCGTTTTGACCTCCTGGGCGGCGCGCAGTGCATCCTGCGTTTCGGCCAGCTTCTCTTGTAGCCGGCGATGCTCCGTCGCCAGGCGCCCGGAGGATTCCTTCAACCGGTCAAGCTCCGCCTGCAGGGCGGTCAGCCGACGGATATCCCTGGGATCGGGTGGGCCGGGCACGTCACTCCCTCCCTTCGTCGGGAAGGACGATTTCACGAACGGGTCGTCCTTCTGGGTCGGTGACAGTGACCAGCCAGTGGCCCGATTCCGCTACGAAGGTAGGGGTGATTTGTATTTTCCCGAGGATCGCCTCCAGGCGAGCGATGTCCGCGCGTCCCCGCACTTCCGCGATCACTTCCCGGGGATTCCTCGTCGGCGTGTGGACGATGGATTCCGGGGGTCCCGAATCTGCCGCCACGTATTGCACCCGTAGGGTGGAAAGTGCGGCTGCCGATATCTTTGACTCCAGGTCCCGGACCGACACCGGATGCACCCGCAGCGCCCCGGATGCATCAGCCTCCATGGCCACCCGGGCCTCGACTTCCACCGAAGCGATGACCAGCTGCGACGACAGTCCGGTGCCCTCTGTGAGCGCGTTGCCGGCCAGGGAGAGCGATTGCCCAGCCCCTTGGAGAAACGCGCGAAGGTCGGGGTCCCTTGGTTTGCGGTCCCGTTCGCTCATGACATCACGCCTCCTCCTCGGATTCCGTGCTCACCGTCGGCTCCAGGCGAAGAGGCATGGGAACCGGCACCAGCGTCGCCTTCAGCCGGGACGATGCGCTCACGTCCCGGTTGAGTTTGCGTTCGAAGCGCACACTGGCCGTATCCGCGTACATCGACATCCGTTTCTCGCCACTTCCGGTCTCGGTCTCGCTCTCCACGATCTTGACATCCATGGCCACATCGACGGTGGCCTCGGAAAACTGATAGAAGGTGGGGCGGAGGCCCAGCTCCAATAGCGACACTTCGCGGGGTTCGCCCTGGCTATAGGTTACCGTGCCATCTTCCCCGATGCGTTCGGTGATACTCGGGACGGTCCACACCCGGGTATTGGCCAGCTCCACCATCAGCTCTGCGGATGTGCGATCCAAACTGGCCTGGGCGCTGGCGATTCCTTCCGCCAGCATCCGGACCAGGTCGCCGAAGGAGGCCATCTCGGTTTCTTTGACCGGTGTCTTGGGATCCACGATGGGCGGGCGGAACGCCCGCAATCGCTTGAGCAGCTCGGGATCTATGTGTCCGTTCATCGTGCGACCTCCTCAACGATCATTCGGGCGACGGCGTCGGTTCCGGTGTCGGCCGGAGATCATTAACCACCAGTTCCGGTGCGATCCGGGGCGGTGGCGGGACGGGAACCATGCGCGTGACCAGGCGGCTGGTCCCGTGCACCTCCTTGCCGAACTTGCGGTTGTGCGCCACATCGACGGAGACCGACGCGCTCCACATGCCGAAACCCGCTTTGGCCTTGGCACCTACCTTCACGCTGGTGTCCGTGGACGAAGTGGTCTTGATGTCCATGGTGACTTCGATGGTGGCCTCGGCGAACTGATAGAAGGTCGGCAACAACCCGATCTGTAGCAGGGACACGTCCACGGGCGGCATGTTCTCGAAGCTGACGCTGCCGTCCTCGTGGAAGGTTTGCACCGTGGAGAGCACCAGTGGGATGGTGGTATCGGCGAGTTCTTTCGCCGTTTCCACGGAGTTTTCATCCAGGGCCCGTTGCGCTTCGGCGATGCCCAGGCCCAGCTTCATCACCATCTCAGGAAGGGGTACGTTGAGGAGTTCTTGGCCGACGCTGGATTTTGCCATTGGATATTCCCCTCTCTAGCAACCGACTCATCATGTCGACTCGAAGTGGCACCTACCGGACGCTGCGGTTATCGAGCGAGCCCCGACTGTTCCATGAAGTGTGCGAAACGCTCCTGGTCGATGGAGACGGGTCCAATATGGCGAAGGTCTCGGTGCGAGAGGAGTGCCGGATAGGCCGCCCCGGGGAGCAGGGCCAATATCCGGTTGCCACCCGGTATCACCAGGACAATTTGTCCACCGAATTCGGCGATGATTTGTCCCGGCGGCCGGGTACGGCCTTCGACTAAGAAGAGGCCGGTGTCGGGTGGGGTGACCCGTATCTGGGCCCCGAAGGCCCGGGCTATGTTGGACCTTTGCGCCATGCGCAGACTCCCTTCGTCGCGACGAGGCCGACGCTGCATGGATACGGGCGAATGTGGGTTGATGAAGCTGTGAGATGAACGAATCTTCCCGGGAACGACAAAGAACAAAAAAGGGCACCCCGGAAACAGTATTCCGGCGGTAACCCCGGCGGCGATGCTTTTATTATTCGGTACACATTATGGATTTCCTGCATTGAAATCCGAAGAAATGCTCTTGTGATCGACCATATATGGTCGTCTGAAGCCTGCGAGGAGCTCCTGTCCCTGTCTATCCAATCCAGGCGTCTCTTCGAGGTCATCACAAGACGAAGAAGACCGAGATGAGCGAATAGGGGAGATGGATGCCTATACGCCATGACGCGCGGGACTCTTTTCGGACACCGGCTGCACGACTGCGCGACTCAAGCGGTTGGTGACCTGATGAACGCACGTACCCCGGCGGGGTGGTACCCGTCGCACCCGTGCTCTCCTTGTCTTTTGGTTCCGCTTTGTATCATGCACCGGCACTCTCTGGGAAAGTACGGAGGGAAGACGGGTTTAGCGATCCGCGCGAGCGGGTGTGGCGGGGCGAATGGGGTGGCCGCGGGACGTGGGAACTTTCAACCGCGATTCCCGGGCCACCCTGCCGCTGAAGACAGCTTCCTAGTTATCGCCATACTTTTCGACGTGTTCGCGCAACCGCTCCACCATTTGCTTTGCTGCGGCTTCGGGATCCTTCTCCGCACGTCGATGGGGATGGGCAAGACCACGAGGCCCGGGATCGGCGGATCGGATCGTCCCCGCGTGCTATGTCGAGATTTCACGGCCATTACCAGGCGACTACGGCAATAATGCGGGATATATGGCGAAATATTGTCTATATGCACCATAAGCATAGTTGACCGTCCAATATCTGCCACATTATAATGTATTCACCTATATAGTTTCTTATATGCCTGCCTCCTTACGGGTCATAGTGGTTGCTTGTCGGGATCGCACCGTCTCACGCTAGCATCAATCGACGGGCATGATCGGTTCGGTAACCGTCTTCGGTGAAGCACATAATTTTTGAGGGAGGTAGCGCACGATGCGAAAGCGTGGGAAATGGTCCTTCGTCGTGATTGCCACTATGTTGACCCTATTGTTCCTCGTCTCTATTTCCGGATGCGCACGGCCGCCGGCAGTGGTGGAACCCCCGGAAGAGGAGCCCGCGGAAGAACCAGAAGAGGAAGTTGAAGAGGTCGATGAACGCTTTGGTGGCCACCTGGTCGCCACCAAGTACCAGGTTCAGGATGAACTCGATCCGAGTATTACCACGGCCACATCGACGATGCGCTTCATGCGGAGTGTATTCGACACCCTGGTTTGGATGCGGGAGCCGAACGACTTTGTTCCCGGGCTCGCCACGGACTGGGATCATTCCGACGACTACACGGTTTGGACCTTCTACCTGCGTGATGACGTAGTCTTTCACAACGGTGACCCCTTTGACGCGGAGAGTGTAGCCTTTACCTTCGAGCGAATCAGCGATCCCGAGACGGGATCTCTGCGGGCGGCCGAGGTCCGCACGTACTCACACTCCGAGGTGATCAACGACTACACGGTGGCGTTACACTTTAGTGAACCCAACCCCAGGTTCCTCTGGACGGCATCCTCGGAAGGCTTCGCGCCGTTGTCTCCCAAAGCCGTCGAAGAGCTGGGGGATGACCACATCCTCTACCCGGTAGGAACGGGGCCATTCCTGGTGGATGAATGGAAGGACGCCCGGACCTACGTGCTCCGGAGGTTCGAGGATTACAACTGGGCACCTGATTTCCTCGGCCGGCAGGGTCCTGCCTATCTCGAGACGCTCACGGTCCGCATGATCGAGGAAGACTCTACCCGAGTCGGTGGACTCGAGGCGGGCGAGCTGCACTACATCGACAACGTGCCAGCGGACGATATCGTACCACTTCAGGAGATGGCCGGTTTTGAGGTCATCCAGTTCGACCAGGCGGGATCCGGCATATACCTCCCGATCAATGTCACCGCAGCGCCGACGGATTCGCTGAAGGTGCGCCAGGCCATCCTCTATGCGGTCTCCACTGACATCATCAACGACCTGGTTCACGCGGGGCTGCGTAACCCGGGCAGGGGACCGATCACGAGTGCCACCTGGGGATACTGCGAGTGCATGGATGAGATGTACCTCCAGGATGAGGAGAAGGCGCGTGCACTGCTCGTCGAAGATGGTTATGCCTTCAATGAAAGTACCGGGTACTTCGAAAAGGACGGCAAGACCCTCGAAATCGATATCGTCACGAGTTCCGCGGATGCGGCCGGAGGGGAAAGCGAACTGGTCCAAGCCATGTGCGAGGCGGTTGGCATCAAGACCAACCTGCTGGGTACGGCCTACGAGGTGCGAGCCGAGATGTACGCGAATAACGAGTACAATATTGCCCGCTTCGGATGGAGTACCGTCGACACCTACTTCGTGTTCAACACCGCCTGGCATTCGAGCCAGGTGGACGAGGGTGGGCAGTTCAATCGTTCCCGCGTCAAGGATCCCCACGTGGACGCCCTGATCGAGGAGGCAGGCCGGATCACCGACCAGGAGCGACTGCTCGAGATCTATCATGAACTCCAGCGCTATATCATGGAGAATGCCTTCGTAATCCCCGCGAGCGAGTTCGTCGGCTACGATGCCATGTCGGATGAAGTACAGGGATATGAAGTCGATACCCGCAATCAGCCGTATTGGTACAACGTGTGGATGCGTTGACAGTTGCCGGTTTCGCGGCATCACAGAACCCGGGGGCGGGGCCCGGGATCGCGGGTCCCAGCCCCGGGCGTGCAGGCGATGTCCGGCAAGCCACTTGATGTCCGGGGCCTTTTCAACAGGATTGGAGGGGACGCGTTGTGGGCTTGAGAGAGGCGATTGCGCGACGGCTCCTCTGGGGTGTGCTCGTGGCCCTGGGTGTCTCGTTCATCGTGTTCCTGATCCAGCACGTCATGCCCGGCGATCCGGTTCACATGATGTTGGTCCAACACCGCATCGGCGCACACCCCGCCGGGGAGGTGTACTTCGACGAACAACTGTACCAGGAGATGCGGACGAGACTCGGGTTGGACAAACCCTTCCATGTGCAGTACACCACATTTCTTTCCAAGGCCCTGCGAGGAGACCTGGGTTATTCCTTCCGCGCCCGGCGCACCGTCATCAGCCTCATCAACGATAACCTGCCGCACACCATTCGGCTGGCGGTATTAAGCCTCGCCGCAGCGGCACTCCTGGGCATTACGGCCGGCGTGATCGCGGCCATCTTCCGCGATCGCTGGATCGACGTGGGTGTCATGGTGGCTGCGGTCTCGGGTGTCTCCATGCCATCATTTTGGCTTGCCATCGTATTCATCTGGGTATTCGGCATTATCCTCAGGTGGTTTCCCTTCATCGGGGTGGGGTCCTGGCAGCACGAGGTTCTTCCCGTGGCGACCCTTGGACTCGGGGGTGCCGGGGTGATTGCCCGCCTTACCCGTTCGAGCCTGGTGGAAGTCTTGGGGGAAGATTACATCCGTACAGCGCGGGCGAAAGGGTTGCCCAACCGGGGCGTGGTATTCAAGCATGCCCTGCGCAATGCCATGTTGCCGGTTGTGACGGTGATCGGCCTGCAGTTCGGTGCTCTCCTCGGGGGGACGGTCATCGTCGAGACCGTGTTCGGCCGGCCGGGGATCGGCAGCCTGGCGGTGACTGCCATCATGGATAAGGATTTCCCGGTCACCCAGGGGGTGGTGCTGCTCGCGGCGATCGCGTTCGTAATGAGTAACCTCATCGTCGACATCGCCTACGTATGGCTCGATCCGCGGATCGTGTACGACTGATACACCGATACAACGAATTCGCGAAGAGGGGCGTGTGAGCATTGGGTGTCCTGTCCTTTTCGAAAAGGCTTCTACGTAAGCCCGGGGGTGCCGCGGGGACATTATTCCTTTCGCTGCTCGTGTTGGCGGCACTGCTGGCACCCTATATCGCGCCGTACGATCCGAACGTGCCGAATCCTGCGAGTGCTCTCGCACCCCCGTCGCGTGCGCACCTCATGGGAACCGACCGATTTGGTCGGGATATGTTTAGCCGGGTGATTTACGGCGGCCGGATTTCGCTGCAGGTCGGAATCATCGCCGTGAGTATCGGTGCCTTTGTGGGGGTGAGTATCGGGCTGATCGCGGGCTACTGGGGTGGGCTTTTGGATAACGTGCTAATGCGAATGATGGATGTCATGCTGGCCTTTCCCGGCATCCTCTTGGCCCTATTGATGATCGTCGTCTTGGGGCCGGGCCTTGTGAACATCATGATCGCGGTGGGGATCGCCGCGATCCCGAGCTTCGCGCGGCTTGCCCGGGGTTCTACACTTTCGGTCAAGGAGAGCGCTTACGTGGAGGCGGCGCGTTCCGTGGGAGCGTCCAGCCTGCCGATCATCGTCCGGCACATTCTACCGAACATTGCCGCACCCCTGATCATATTCGCCACGCTACGCGTCGGCACCGCCATGCTGTCGGCGGCCTCGCTGAGCTTTCTCGGGCTGGGTGCGGAGCCTCCCACGCCGGAATGGGGATTAATGGCCGCCATCGGTCGACACGTGTTGCGGCGCGCCTGGTGGGTATCCATCTTCCCGGGATTGGCCATTGCCCTCACCGTCGTAAGCCTCAATCTGCTCGGGGATGCGTTACGCGATATACTGGATCCGAGGTTCCGTGGCCTGGAGGCCACGCGGCAACGAAGCGTGTGAACGGAGAGAGGGCGGCAAACAGATGAGACGTATCGATGCACATACCCACCTGGGCGAGGCAGACCCGCGCTATTACGGCAAGGTCGGCAACTGGGATTTTTCGCGACTATTTACGGCAGATCACCTGGTGGCACTTCTGGATGAGGTCGAAGTCGACGGCGCTCTATGCTTCCCCCTCGGAACGAAGAAAACCGGGGAAGCCCTACAACTGGTCATCGATGGGGTGCAGAAATATCCCGATCGCATACGGGGCCTTTACTGGGGTAATCCGCATGACTCCGCCGCGCCGGCGGAGTTGGAGCGCTGCGTGCGGGAATACGGGCTATCGGGGCTGAAACTGCACCCGACATCGGATTCCTGGATGGCGGGTCACCCCATGGCCGATCCCCTGATGGAGAAGGCGCGTGAGCTGGGTGTGCCCGTGACCATTCATAGCCACCAACCCGGCTCGCAACCTGCGCTCATCGGCGAACTGGCGACGCGTTTCCCGGAGGTCACGGTGATCATGGCGCACATGGGAATGCACAACTACCGTGACGCCATGTACGTGGCATCCAAGGAGCCAAACGTGGTCCTCGAGACGGCCGTGCAGCCCTGGGCCCATCGGATGGCACGGGACGTGGTGGATCGCATCGGCGTGGGGCGCCTGGTTTGGGGCTCCGATGCGCCTTTGCACCATCCGCGGGTGGAGATGACAAAGATCGAGGTTTCTGCCCTGACGGAAGAAGAGAAAGCCGCGGTCATGGGCGGGAATATTGCCCGCATCCTTCACTGGACCTGATATTTCGCAGGGGAGGCCAGGGAGCTCGCCGTGGCCCCTCGACCCGGTGTCGTCCGTGCGGGATGCGCGGGCGAATGCCCTGTGGCGTCGAGACGCGATTTGCGCAGTGCAGGTTTGAGCTAGCCCGGGTTGGCGTCGGATCGAAGGAGGGCTTTGCGGCGCCCCACGGGTACGTTCAGCGATCGCGCTGCGTCTATTCGGTGCCCGCGTACGGGATGTGAACACGTGGGGCAAGGAGCGGGCCCACTACAGCGCCGATCGCCACGATGAGGAGGCCACTCGTCGGGTACCACAGGGAGACGACGAAGGCGGCTCCCAGGACCACATTTCCGCCCACGAAGTTGAACACCAGCCAATAGAACAACCCGGTGCTTACGGGGGTACGCCAGGCGCCGACGTGCTGTGCGCGTATTGTCAACAGGATGGCGATGCAGTTGATCACGATGAACAGTCCGATGAATGGCAGTACCGCCGCACGGACATAGGGTGCACGACCGACGAGGGCCGCCGTAAAGGGCACCAGTACGACCGCCGCAAGCAGCAGGAAATAGAGTGCGACCATCACTGGCTCCATACCCTGGAACATGCTGGTCAACTTGTGATGCTGCCACCAAACATGGGCCGCGATGGCGAAGCTCAAGATGAAGGCGAGGAATTGCGGTGTCTGCGCCACTAGCGCTTCGGCCAGGTCGCCGGATGTGGCATCCGGAATCACGAGGTTGTATGCTAGCAGGGTCATGGCGAAAGCGAAGACCTTGTCCCCGAGGCCCTTGATGCTGGAAAAATCCATATCCCGCCACTGCAGGCTGTGCTCACCAATCGCGTTGTTGGTGTCGTTCCCCTGGGATTCCATGCGAATCACTCCTCCCTCGGCTCGTCATGCGGTAATCGTACTGTGCCCGGGATCCGACGACAAGCCACATTCGGAAGTGATTGCGGCTTGCACGTAGGATCAGCTTTGTTGCCACGTGGCATATCTTAGCATGCATTACGGCATGTGCGTGTACGATGTCGCGCCACCGCGAGAAAGACCGGGCCAGAGGTGCACATCTGCGGTGCACATCTGCAAATCCCACAAACCGCTTCTTCAAATGAGCCCGGGAGGTTAGGAGAATACCCCACGGGGACCGGGCGGTACGCGCCTTAACAGGTATGCCCTGCATCACCGGTAACGGTAGGGGAAGTGGCATGGCCACTCGAAATGGAGAAGGAACAAGACTTCGTGGATAAGGGCTGTGTTACGCATGGACGAGTTCCGCTTTGCGCGGATCGATCATTGGAATACGTCATGGGCGCCTTCCTCATCGCGTACAATATATGATATTCATCGATCTCTTCTCAAACAATCCTTACGGCTGGCCAAATCCGTCGTTTTCGTTATAATGAAAGTGTCCTGTGGTCGTGGGCCATTCCTGCACCGAGGGACAGTGAAGAATGCATATCTTTGAAGGTCCTGAGTCCGAGGAACCGTCTGAGGACGTGGGTCTAGTTCAGCAGAATGCGCTGGGCCTGCAATCCATGCAGGCCTTTATGGTGAAAGGAAACGATACCGTGGAAAACCGGATCGCGGTCATCGGCATCATCATCCGCGAGCGCGAGGCCCAGGCCGGCGCGGTCAATGCCATACTGAGTGATTTCGGCCATATGATCGTGGGCCGGATGGGGCTCCCCTACCGGGAACGCGACCTTTCCGTGATCGCGCTCATCGTGGATGGGACGACCGATGATATCGGCGCCATGACCGGGCAACTGGGCCGGCTCCAAGGGGTCGCGGTACGCTCGGCTTTCACCCTCTAGCTCAGGACCGAACACACGTAAGGGGTGTTCGGATTGAATCAAGAAGTCATTGGAGCGTTGCTCGAGCGCGCACAACCGGAAACTGCAACCATAGACGAAATCCTGGAGAGAGCGCGCCGATGTGAGGGTCTCACCCTCGACGAGGCTGCCCATCTGTTGCATGCCGATCCCAGACACGATGCTGCGTTCTTCGACGCCGCACGGGAAGTCAAAGATCGATTGTACGGCCGCCGCGTCGTATTGTTCGCCCCCTTGTACATCTCAAACCACTGCACCAACAACTGCCTCTATTGTGCATTCCGCCGCGACAACACCTCGCTGCACCGCCGCCACCTGAACCAGGAGGAGGTCGCCGAGCAAACCCGGGCCCTCATCCGCATGGGGCACAAGCGCATCCTGCTCGAGGCGGGTGAAGACTTTCACTCGCTACCCTTTCAGGCGGTGCTCGATTCTATCGAGACCATCTATCGCACGAAAATCGGGGACAATGGTATACGCCGGGTGAATGTCAACGTGGCCGCCACCAGCGTCGAAAACTATCGTCGCCTTCGGCGAGCGCACATCGGGACATACCAGCTCTTCCAGGAGACCTATCACCGCCCGACCTACGAATACATGCACCCCGACGGGCCGAAGGCAGACTACCTGTACCACCTCACCGCCATGGAACGGGCGATCGAGGGTGGGATCGATGACTATGGGATCGGGGTATTGTTTGGCCTGTACGATTATCGGTATGAAACCCTGGCCCTCATCGCCCACGCCGATTACCTCAGGACCCATTACGGGGTGGGCCCGCACACGGTGTCGGTTCCCCGTTTGCAGTCGGCCCCGGGTGTGGACTTGCAACCGCCCGCTCCCGTGGGTGATCGTGCATTCAAACGTTTAGTGGCCATCCTCCGCCTCGCCCTCCCGTACACCGGGCTGATCCTGAGCACGCGGGAATCCGAAAAGATGCGCGACTTCTTGCTAGACGTCGGCATCTCGCAGATGAGTGCCGCGAGCCAGACCACGCCGGGAGGCTACGGGGGAGAGCAGGCGACCGACAGGCAGTTCACCACGCACGATGACCGCTCGCTGGAAGCCTGCGTGCGCGATATTGTCCGCCGGGGGTACGTCCCGAGTTTTTGCACCGGTTGCTACCGCAAGGATCGGACCGGAGAGGATTTCATGTCCATGGTAGAAACCGGGGAGATCCGCCATCTCTGCGATCCCAATGCGCTGCTCACCCTGGCCGAGTACCTCCAGGACCACGCGACATCCAAAACCCAAGCTGCGGTTTCGGGCAGTTGGCCCGACCTGTTGGAGGAGATTCACGATCCTCACCTGCGCAAGGTCACCCGGGAGGGTATCGAGCGGATTCAGGCGGGTGAGCGCGATGTCTATCTCTAGTTTGGATGACCTCCTTGAGCGATGCCGAACGGACCCCGGCGGGCGGACCAAAGAGGAGATCGCATCCCTGCTTCGCCTCACCGATCCCGGGGACATGGCGGCACTATGGCGGGCGGCGGATACCGTCAGGCGGGAAAAGGTGGGGTCGGACATTCACCTGCGAGGACTTCTAGAAATTTCCAACTATTGTCGGCGAAACTGCCACTATTGCGGCCTTCGCCGGGATAATCGCGCCGTCTCCCGATATCGCCTCACGCCCCGGACCATCCTCGACACGGTCGAGGCCCTTGACCGACAAGGAATCCGGACGGTGGTATTGCAGTCGGGGGAGGATCCCGGCTGGTCCGTCGGGCAGCTCGCGCGGCTTATCGAAAGCATAAAGGGGCGCTACGACATGGCGGTGACGCTGAGCATTGGACGGCGGCCCCCGGAGGAATGGCGTATCCTCCGGGATGCCGGCATGAACCGCTACTTGCTTCGGCACGAGACCGCCTGCCCCACGCTGTATGAGCGATTCCACCCCGGCGACACGCTCCAGGATCGCATCCGCGCGCTGAAAGAACTCCGTGCACTGGGCGTCGATATCGGGAGTGGGAACCTGATCGGCTTACCCGGACAAACCCCCGAAGCCCTCGCGGCCGATCTCCTGCTGGCACGGGCGCTGGAGGTGGATATGTACGGGGTGGGTCCCTTCATCCCGCATCCCGAGACGCCCCTGTCCAACGTGCCCGCCGGTTCAGTAAAGGATACGTACAAGATGATCGCCTTGGCGCGCCTCATCCTCCAGAATGTGCATATTCCCATCACCACCGCGCTTTGCACCCTCGACCCCGCCGCACGGGCGCGCGGGTGGTCCCGGGGTGGGAATGTGATCATGCCCAATGCGACACCGCCCGACGTCCGGGGCCATTACGAGATCTACCGCGAGAAGGGTGTGGGGCACGCGGCATTGGAGACCACAGTGGAGAGCATTCGAGGGGAGATCCATGCGATGGGTAGGTCCGTGAGTACCAGCCGGGGTGGTTCTTTGAAAAGGAGTGCAACATCGTGAACAGGACACCGCAGGGCGTTCGGCCGCATATTCTGATCTTGGGCAAAGTGAACGTCGGGAAGTCCACGCTGATCAATGCCCTGACCAACCAAACCATCGCCCTCGTCTCTGAGGAGCCGGGTACGACTACCGATCCCGTGCGAAAAAGCATGGAGCTACTGCCCTACGGCCCGGTCGTGATGATCGACACCGCGGGCCTGGATGACCCTAGCGCCCTGGGACGCGCCCGTGGGGAGTTGACCCAAAAGGCCATCAACAAGGCGGATCTGGCAGTGTTGGTGACCGAGACATCGACACTCGACGCCCAGGAGTGCGCGCTATTGGATGCCCTGCAGAGCCGGGGGCTTCCCGCGGTGGTCGTGCAGAACGTCCGAAACGGCCGCCCGTATGCCGAATCTTCTTTCATCCAGGTCAACGCCCTAAGCGGCGAAAACGTGGAGGCGTTGAAGGAAACCCTGGTCGAGCGCCTGCGGTCGGATTATTCCGAACCCCCGCTCGTCAGTGATCGCCTGCAGGATCACCGCCCGGTGTTGTTGGTGACCCCGATCGACTCCGCTGCCCCGAAGGGTCGTTTGATCCTGCCGCAGGTGCAGACCCTACGGGACATCATCGATGCGGGGATACCCGGGGTGGTGTGTCGCGAGACGGAACTATTGGACACCCTGGCGCACCTCAAGAAGGCCCCGCAGCTGGTGATCACCGATAGCCAGGTCTTCGATTACGTCGCGGATGTACTGCCGGCATCGGTGCCGCTAACCTCTTTCTCCATCCTCATGGCCCGCTACAAGGGTGATTTGGCTATCCTGGTAGAAGGAGCCCGGGCCGTGGAGCGACTGCAGCCGGGGGATCGCGTCCTCATCGCGGAGGCGTGTACGCATCACCGGCAGGCCGATGATATCGGGACCGTGAAGATCCCGCGATGGCTAACCGCCCGCGTCGGGGGCCCGTTGGAAATCGACTTCACCGCGGGCACCTCGTTTCCCGATGACGACACCATCGCTTCGTATGACCTGGTCGTCCATTGCGGGGCCTGCATGACCAATCGCCGGGATATGCTGTCACGGATTGCCGATGCCCGGGCGGCCTCGGTACCGATCGTCAATTACGGAGTACTATTGGCCTACCTGAACGGGATTCTTGCGCGCGCATTGGCACCACTGGGCCCGGATGGCAACGAGCCCGAGACCATGGGAGATGCCCGGATCCCCTATGGGGAAACGTAAGCGCACCGGTTCGTCCCCTGGGCGCGCGCATCCTGGGATATGTGCGGGGCTTTATGGGTAAGCATAGGGTTAGCCGTCCAGCACGCCAATGGTCGAACGGCTGTCTAGTGGACGGCCAAAGGGGGCCTTTTGATGATCCTTGGAATCAGTGGCAGTGGACACCGCGACGGTGTATCGGCGCATGCGGTCAAGGCGATACTCGAACACGCATCGGTTGAGTCGGTTTACATCTCCGCCGCGGGCAAGCGGATCAGTGGCTGCACGGCTTGCCTGCGATGTGCCGGGGATAACGTATGTAAGGTCGACGACGATTGGTTGGAAATCGGCGAGAGGATGAAGCAGGCGGACGCCATCGTCTTCGGTGCGCCGAACTATTACGGCGTGATCAACGCTATTGGCCACGCGATCTGGGAACGTACCTATAGTTTTCGCCATAACAGCCGCTTTGCACTGGCCGGGAAACTGGGTGTCCTGGTCGGCACCAACGATGAAGCCGAGGCCAGCGTCATTCCCTACGTGAAATCCTTGATGCACTCCAACAAGATGGCCATCGCGGGTCAAATGACCGCCGCGGGATATGCACCCTGCTACCGTTGCGGTTACGGGCATCATTGCGTGGTGGGGAGCGTCGTACCGAAACATGGCTTGCTCGACACAGTCGAGCAGGAGCACTTTCCACCTGGATTTGCCGCGCAGTGTGGGGCGGAGCAGAAGGCGATGCAACTCGGGCGCATGCTCTCGGGTATGCTCGGCGACTAGGGGCGGTTGCGCCGGGCTTTGCGCGCGTGGCCTGATGTCGCCTGGACCAGGCGATCGCTTTGGCGGGCGAAGGACCCACGTCTGATCGGTGATTCCCCTCATGGGGTGTCGCGGAAAGCCTCCACGCCACCGACGGATGCAATGGTCATTCCGAATACCGCTTGTCCGGTGTTGAATCGAGATCAGGGCATTGGTAAGAGACTTCACCCGGAACCTTTGCCGGTTCCGGGTGAAGTCTTTCGGGAGGGCAAGGTCATGCGCCGGTTGTTCTGCTTGCTCGCTTGCCCCGGACAGAGGGTGCCGGCATCGCTATACGACGTCCTCGATGCGCCTCGAACGCCCGTGCTGACTGGTAAGTCCGTTGAGGATTGCCGATCGCACGACGATTCCCAGGAGTCGACCCTCTTGGTCGACCACGGGGAGCGGATGTGTTGCCGTAGCACCGAGGGGGACGAGTTCCTCGAGGGTGGCATCGGGTGGTACCGTCGTGATGTCACGCTCCACGCGGGGTTCGATGGTATCCTCGTCGGCCTCTAGGGCCGCTGCTGCGGCGTCCGCCGTGAGCGCACCCTGGAATCGCTTGTCCCGATTCATCACCAGGATGCTGGATAGTCGCCCCTGCCGCATCCGATGTAGTGCCGTCCGGGGCCCATCGCCCAGGTAGGCCACCGCTTCGGGATCGTCCATGATGTGGTGCGCTTCGATCACGCCCCAGGGGTTCACGCCGTCGACGAACTCGGCCACGTAATCGGTGGCCGGGGTTCGCAGGATCTCCTCCGGTGTGCCGATCTGGTGGACCATCCCGTCTTTCATCACGGCGATGCGATCTCCCAGTTGGAGTGCTTCGTCCAGGTCGTGGGTGATGAAGACAATCGTCTTGGAAAGACCCGCCTGGAGGTTGGTCAGTTCGTTTTGCATCTCGCGCCGGATCAGCGGGTCCAGGGCACTG
>PUNF01000104.1 GCA_003552525.1 Clostridia bacterium
CACGGTGGCCGAAACCACTCTGCGGATCCGCGAAGAAATCGCGCGAATCTTCGATCCGTGGGCGGCGGAGAGCATTCGCGTCGTCTACGGGGGTAGTGTGGACGCGAAAAATGCCGGCGAGTACGTGGACCTTCCATCGGTGGACGGGGTACTCGTGGGAGGCGCCAGTACCTCTCCGGATGCCTTCCTGGGCATCGTCGAGGCGATCCGCGAGACGACGGGAGCGCGAAACGGATGATCGATAATGGCGGACCGGCGGCCCCCACCTTTCCCCGGGGACCGGTAGTGCTATGTATCCTGGACGGCCTGGGCCTGGGCGAGCCGAGTGATTGCAATGCGCTCTTCGCTGCCCGCACGCCGAACCTGTGCGAGGTGGATCGTGCGTACATTGGCACGAGGCTCGCGGCCGCCGGGAGGGCCGTGGGTCTCGCCCCCGGCCAAATGGGCAATTCCAACGTCGGCCACATCCATATCGGGTCCGGTTGCCTGATGCCCCAGGACGGTCCACGCATCGATGCCGCGATAGCGGACGGCACCTTCTTTGAACGTCCGGCGCTGATCGAATTGATGGACGGTGTGAGGAGTCGCGGGGGGACCCTGCACATCCTCGGCCTGGTGTCGGATGGTGGGGTGCACAGTGCCCTCAATCACCTGCGGGCGTTGTTGACCATGGCGCGTCGTCGGGCGGTGGGACGGGTGGCCGTGCACGCCTTCCTAGATGGGCGTGACGTGTCTCCCGGCACGGCACCGGGATATCTCGAGGAGGTGGCCCGGGAACTCGATCGCAGTCCCGGGCATCGTCTTGCAACGGTGGCCGGCCGCTATTATGCCATGGATCGAGACCGCCGGTGGGAACGGCTGGAGTTGGCCCTGGCCGCAATACTCCGAGGGGAGGGGCGGGTTGCCGGGGGTATTATCGAGGCCGTCGAGGCCTGGGAGGCCGCGGAGGAGACCGACGAATTCGTCACCCCCACGGTGCTCGGTGGTTACTCCGGGGTGGAGCCGGCCGACGGTTTCCTCGCTTTCAACTTCCGCGCCGATCGGATGCGACAAATGGTGCGCGCCCTGCTCTTTCCCGATCGCATCCCGGTGAATGTCGAACCACTGGATGGGGCCCCGCCGGTGGTTACCATGACACGCTACGATCGGGAGTTTCCTGTCCCCGTGGTCTTCGAACCGGTGCGTACAAGCATGGGCCTGGGGGAGGCGGTCAGTGTCGCCGGGGTGTCGCAGCTGCGCATCGCGGAGACGGAGAAATATGCGCACGTGACCTACTTCTTCAACGGCGGCAGAGAGTCACCGTTTGCGGGGGAGGATCGGATCCTCGTGCCGTCACCTCCCGTGGCGACATATGACCGGGAACCGAGGATGAGTGCGCGCGCCGTGACGGAACACCTCCTTGAGGCACTGTACGCCGCCGAGCATCCCCTGATCGTGGTGAACTATGCCAATCCCGACATGGTCGGTCACACTGGTGATTTCGACGCGGCCGTGGCAGCGGTCGAGTCGGTGGATCGGGCGGTGGGTCGGCTGGTGGAGACGATCGAGGGCATCGGGGGCGTGGCGTTGATCACCTCGGATCACGGGAACGTGGAGAAGATGGCGAACGACTCCGGTTGCCACACGGCACACACGGTGAACGATGTACCTTGCTTTTTGGTGGGGCCGGGGTTCACGCGAGGGGGGAAGTGGGGATTGCGTCGCGGCGGACTGATCGACGTAGCACCCACCGTGTTGGGGCTGCTCGGACTCGAAGTGCCCGAGACCATGTCGGGTACCAGCCTCCTGGTGCATGCGAAGGCGGATACGGTCACGAGGGGAGAGATACTCGATGGTTGCAGGCAGTGAGATCGTGGAGGTCGTGGGTCGGGAGATCCTGGATTCGCGCGGCAATCCCACGGTCGAGGTCGATGTGCGGCTATCGTCGGGGGCCGTGGGCCGTGCAGCCGTGCCTTCCGGCGCGAGCACGGGTGCGCGAGAGGCCCTGGAACTTCGCGATGGTGACAATGCGCGGTATGCGGGGCGGGGCGTGTTGCGGGCAATCCATAACATCGCCGGTGAAATAGGCCCCGCGATCACCGGAATGGATGCTGGGGACTTCCAGGCGGTCGATCATGCCCTTCGAAAGCTCGACGGAACGCCCAACAAGGGACGACTTGGTGCCAATGCGATCCTGGGCGTCTCCCAGGCGGTGGTGCGGGCTGCGGCAGTCGATGCCCGGATACCCCTTTTTCAGCACCTCGGCGGTGATCGGGCCAACCTGCTCCCCGTTCCACTGATGAACGTCCTCAACGGAGGACAGCATGCACCCAACAACGTGGAAGTACAGGAGTTCATGATCGCCCCCGTGGGCGCGCCGACCTTCGCCGAGGCACTCCGCTGGGGTGCCGAGGTCTACCATCACCTCGGACGTATTCTCGCCGATTCGGGCTTGAGTGGGGGTGTCGGGGACGAGGGGGGATTTGCCCCGGACCTACAGGGGGATGAAGAAGCCCTCACCCTACTGATGCGTGCCATCGAAGAAGCCGGTTACGCACCCGGACAGGAGATTTCCCTCGCCCTGGATATCGCCGCCAGCGAACTGTGGGGGGGAGAACACTACATGCTACGGGGGCGGGCAATGGACGCCGAGGCGCTGACGGCACTTTACGCAAAATGGTGCGATGAGTTTCCCCTGGTATCCATCGAAGACGGGATGGCGGAGGACGACTGGGACGGATGGACGCTTCTTACCCGGGCAATCGGTGATCGGGTACAACTGGTCGGGGATGATCTGTTCGTGACGGATGCCTCCACGCTCGCCCATGGTGCCGGGATCGGTGCAGGTACCGCCATCCTGATCAAACCCAACCAGATCGGTACGGTCTCGGAAACCGTCGAAACCCTCGCCGCGGCGCGATCGCTCGGCTACGGGGCGTGCATCTCGCACCGATCGGCGGAAACCGTGGATACCTTCATCTCCGACCTCGCCGTGGCCGCGGGATTCGGCCAGATCAAGACCGGGGCGCCCTGCCGGGGTGAGCGGGTCGAGAAGTACAACCAATTGTTGCGTATTGAAGAAATCCTCGGGAGCCGGGCACAGTTTGCCGGTTCGACCCGCTTCGTGCTACAATAATCCGGATTTCGGGAGGTGAGGTCCCGCATGGACATGGTTCTCATGGTGATACACTTGATGATCGCCGCAGGGCTGATCACGGCCGTCTTGATGCAGTCGGGTAAGAGCGCGGGAATCTCCGGGGCCATCGCGGGCGCCGGCGAATCGCTCTTCGGTCGACGCAAGGGCATGGACGAGTTTTTCGAAAAGATCACGACGTATTTGGCCGTAGGCTTTATGGCCCTTTCCATCGTGATAGCGATCCTAATCTAGTTTCGCCCGGTAGTATGCATGGCTTCGAAAGGGGTATCGGGGTGACGAGAGAAGAGGCCCACGAACTGCTCAAGCAGTACCTGAAGACGCCAAACCTGCTCAAGCATACCTATGCGGTCGAGGCCGTCATGGCCAAGTTGGCCGAGCACCTGGGTGAGGATCCCGAGCGGTGGGCGTTGGTCGGGCTGCTGCATGATATCGACTACGATGAGACCGCCGATGATCCGGATGCCCATTCCCAGGAAGGCGCTGATTGGTTGCGCGAGGCGGGAATGGACGAGGAATTGGTAGAGGCGGTACGGGCGCACAATGATCGTCACGGTCTGCCGAGGAATACACCATTGGCCAAGGCCCTGTATGCCACGGATCCCCTGACGGGACTGATCGTTGCGGCGGCACTGATACATCCGGACAAGAAATTGTCCTCTCTCGACGTAGAATTCATCATGAACCGCTACGCGGAACCGGCTTTTGCCCGCGGGGCGCGCCGGGAGAACATTGCCAGTATCGAAGAACTCGGTATCGAATTGGAAGCGTTCGTCGGGCTCGCCCTGGAAGCGATGCAGGAAGTAAGCGAAGACTTAGGGCTGTAATGTGACTGCGTATCCGCAAGTGATTCGGCGGGGAAGCTCCTGGGAGAGCATCCCCGCTTTTGCTCGAGATCTTTTGCAGTCGACATCGCCCGACCGTGTTCCCCACGGTGGGCCCGTATCTTCTTTGGAGGAAGGCATTGGACGCGATACCCTTTTTACTGCTCATGGGGTACTTCCTCGGGAACGTGGAGATTCCCCGGAGATCGAGTGGCGAGCGCCGGCTGGAGCGGTCGGTATTGGTGGCCTCCTTGGTGGCCGGCCCCATGTTCTTGGCCCATCTTGTGGCACCGACGGAAGTGGCGGTCGCGGCCGCCGGGCTGGGAGCCGTCCTGGGGTATAACCTCCCCCTCTGGTCCCCCCGCGTACGGGTGGCCGATGTGCGGGGATCGCTGGTGGCTTCGACGGTGGCGCTCTTTGTACTCATGCCGCGGGCGGCCGCCCTCGGCCTGGTGCTTTTCGCCGTATTGTATCGCCTCACGCGACGCGTATCTCTCTCCGGTATTCTGGCGGCCCTCATCGTGCCCTGGATCGCCTGGTTGATTGCGGGTAGCGATCTCTACCTCCTGTACGGCGGATTGAACGCGATGGTCCTGGTCTATCGTCACCTGGATCGGGTGGAAATCGGCCTGCGGGGCATGCTCGGCCGCTCGGCCGAAGGTTTGTATTTTCGAAAGACAATCCGGCGTGCCGGCATCGTGGCGATGATCGCAGTGGTCTTTTTGGGTTTCTTCTTGACCCGTTACGTGTATCACGGCTTCGGATTGCATCCAGAGGTGTTCCGGCGAGGCTCACCGGAGCTTCAGTACGTCGCGATTACTTTTGACGATGGTCCCCATCCGGAATACACACCGAAGATCCTCGATATCCTGGCGGAGCAGGAAGTCAGGGCGACGTTTTTCGTGGTCGGTCGGCACGTCGATGCGTACCCGGATATCGTGGAGCGGATGGTGCGCGAGGGGCACGAGGTGGCCTCGCACACCTACAATCACGCCAATTTGCTCCGTGCATCAGAATCCCTGGCAACCCGCGAGATTGTTCGCACCGAGGAAGCCCTCGAGCGGGCCATTGGTGAAAGGCCGAAGCTGTTCCGACCGCCGCGTGGATTGTACAATGAGACTGTACTCGAGGTCGCGCACGGTCGCGGCTATACCATCGCCCTCTGGTCCCTTAGCTCCCAGGACTGGCTGGGCACGCCGCCGGCGCGCATGGTCAGAATGCTGACCCGGGAGACCGCCGGCGGCGACGTCTTATTGTTTCACGACAGCGGGGATTTCTTTACCGCCGCCGGGGCCAGCCGGCAGAATACGGTAGCATCCCTTGGACCCGTCATCGATGGCCTCAGGGAACGGGGCTTTCGCTTTGCTACCGTGACGGAGCTGATGGTGATGACCTTGCTTACCGAGGGGGAGAGTCCCTGATGGTCCACAATGGGATCACCGTACGCCGGGGCGTGGTCGGTGACGCGCGGGGCATGGCGCACATCTTCAACGCGTCTTTTCGGGAGAGTACCTTGGAGATCCTCCCGGGCGGCGTGCCCGACGGGGTGATCGCGGACCTGATGGCTTTTCTGCTGTGGGCGGATCCGAGGGCGTGCCTCGTGGCGACACTCGACGGGTCTCTTGTGGGATATTGCATCGCGCCGGCGAGTATGCTGCGTATCTGGTTGCGCGCGCCCCTGACGATCCGGATGTGGCGGCTCGCGTGGAGGGCAATCAGTGGTGGCCTCGGGATGGGGCTTCGCCAGCTGGTCCGGCTGGCCGGAAACAAGCTCGCGTACTTCGCCAGTTTTGGGGTCGCACGATTTCGCGGGACGGCGCAGATCCTGTCGGTGGCAGTCGACCCGGGTACACGAGGGATGGGCGTCGGCACGCTCCTGGTCGAGGCAGCCCTTCAGGTTCTGCGCGGCAGGGGCGTGCGCTTCGTCAAGTTGGAGGTGCGGCCCGACAATGCGCCCGCCCGGCGGCTGTACGAGCGACTTGGGTTTGTGGCCCAGGGGAGTACTGAGGATAGCCAGGGACGGTGGTTGGTCATGTTAAAGGACCTGGCGGTACGCGAGTCAACCGGTTCAACCGTGGAGGGATAGCACGTGACAAACAAGGCCAAGGGACCCCCTCCGATTGCCCGTAATCGGAAGGCGCTTCGGGATTATCATATCGAGGAGACCCTCGAAGCCGGTATCAAGCTCACCGGGACCGAGGTGAAAGCGGTCCGCGAGGGCCGGGTAAACCTCGCCGACTCCTTCGCGACGGTCGAGGGGCGCGAAGTGTACCTGCACAACATGCACATCGGGCCCTACAGTCACGGGAGCATTTACAACCACGAGGCCCGTCGTAGCCGCAAACTACTGCTGAATCGAAGGGAGATCGATTCCCTTTACGGTAAAACCTCTGAGCGCGGATACACGTTGGTTCCGTTGAAGCTCTACCTGCGCCGGGGATGGATCAAAGTGGATCTGGCCATGGCGAAGGGTAAACGGGAGTTCGACAAACGAGAAACGGTGAAAAAGCGTGATGCCGAGCGCAAGATGCGGCAGGCGATGAAACGGCCCCGCTAGCTTCTTCCATCATCCGCAGGGTGTATGAGTAAAGTTTCTGTGGGGGCGGCAAAATTGACAATTCTGCCCGCGGGGCCTACAATGAGTGCACAGGAGAGCGTAGTGGTTTGCTCACGTGGGGGTGAGTAGGGTCGCTCCGGGCACCACTGGCGTAGACAGCAGGTCGAGTTCGCCGCAGACTCGTAAACGGCGGCATCTCAATTAAGTGCCAACGATAACTACGCTCTGGCTGCTGCGTAACACGTAGTAGTCACGTCCACCCGTCCTTCGTCCGTCGGGGCGGTGCTGGGCGACACTCAGGCGGACTGGCCCGGGGAAATTCCCGCGTACTCCGGGCGAGATTAAGCGGGATAGCTTCATCGGGACTCCGCCCGTGGAGGATCGATGAAGCGAAACGAAAGCACGGGCTAAGCCTGTAGGGGTCTGCGTCTGCGGGCTCGGACACTCGGGGTGCGACTCCCCGACACCTCCACCAAGAATGATGCGTGAGAGTATCGCGTTGATAGGACCGCACTCGTCCGGTGCGGTTTTTTCTTTGTCACCAGCGATGTCGGGCGGTTATGCAGATGGTCCGTTGATTGCGCCACCATGTCGGTGCATCGGGTATCCGGGTAATGGTCGGCCGGTCGTTCGTGCACCCGGGACGTGTCACCCTTCTGGATCGAACATCCGTTTGGTATAATCACACTGTGAGGAGGTTGATCGGGTTGGAGATGACCGGGAATGAAGCCCTGCGCCGGGGAGAGCCAAAGGCGTTGTCCGTGATCCACCTGGACATGGATGCATTCTACGCGGCGATCGAACAACGGGATGATCCAACCCTGCGAGGTAGACCCGTGGTGGTCGGCGGTACCGGGAATCGGGGCGTGGTCTCCACCTGCTCCTATGAAGCGCGCCGCTTCGGGATTCATTCGGCCATGCCATCGAGCCGCGCGCGCAACCTCTGCCCCTCGGCAGTCTTCCTACCCACCGATTTCGCCAAGTATCGGGCCGTTGCACGCCAAATCCGCGAAATCATGGGCAGGGATGGCGCCCGGGTTGATTCCCTGGGGTTGGACGAAGCGTTCATCCATCCCCGCCCGGGATTGGATCCCGTGGTCGTCGCGGGTGAGATCAAGGGCCGGATACTCGAGGAGACCGGGCTGACGTGTTCCGTCGGTGTATCCTATGCACGGCCGCTGGCGAAGCTGGCGTCGGAGTGGGAGAAACCCGATGGATTCACTGTGCTGGACCACGGTGCTGCGCGCGAGATTCTCCCCGACTTACCCCTCGGAAAACTATGGGGCGTGGGTCCCCGCACCGTCGATCTGCTAGCGCGCCGCGGCATCGAGACCTGCCGGGATTTTTGGAATACCCCGAGGGAAGTGCTCCTGCCGGTGCTCGGGTCGGGTCGCCTCTGGGATCTTATGCTGCTTTCCTCCGGCCGCCCCTTGGTGCGTGATCGCGAGCATTCCCGGGCGAAGTCTGTCAGCCGGGAGACCACCCTCACCCAGGATATCCGTAACCCCGCGGAACTGGACGAGCTACTGATGGAAATGGTGGAGGCGGTGGCGGATCGCCTCGAGCGAGGTGATGTGTCCGCCGGGACGGTAACGCTGAAACTCCGCTATGCGAATTTTCGCACCATCACGCGATCGCGAGTACTCTCGCGCGCGACGCGCTGTGCCGATGAGATCCTCCGCCCGGCACGCTCGATGCTCGCGCGCCTGGTGGACGGGAGCACGGCGGTACGATTGCTCGGGGTAGGGGTTTCGGACCTGTCGTATCCAGACGATCTGCAGCAGTCCGGGCTCCTGCTCGAATCGCCTTCCGAAGGAGCCTGAGCATCGCCGGGTGAGGTCCCTGCTCCCCGGCACCACGACCCCCGCCCTTTTTGCGACTCTCCCTATACAGATTGGCCGGGCAGCCAGGGCCCCGGGAGAATGCTCGGAATTGACTCTCCTTGTGCCAAGGAGTTCGAGGCTTTTTGCAGAATTGAGAAGGGGTGCATCTTGTGGGTATGCAAATAGTATACACTACGTATGCCGCTCGCGTGTCCCCCCCGGGGACTGACCTGAAAATCGAGAGGATGGTTTTTTGATGTGGGACTTGGCAATTCTTAACGGTACGCTGGTGACGGTGACGGGCCGCTTCCGGGCGCATGTACTGGTCAGGGATGGAAAGATCGGGGCCATTACCACTGGTGCGGTTGATGGTATCGAGGCCCGAGAAACCGTGGACGCGGATGGGAAGATGATTCTGCCCGGCATGGTGGATGCCCATGTCCACCTCGATGAGCCCGGTCCGGCGGTGAACGAAGATTTCACCACGGGGACCCGGGCGGCCGCTGCCGGCGGCGTGACCACGGTCGTCATGATGCCGGGCTTCATTCCCTGCGTCAACGATGCGAAGACTCTGCTCGAGCGCAAGGATCAGTTCGGCGAAAAAGCGTTCGTAGATTATGCCATGCTAGGTGGCGCCGGAGCAGAGATGCTCGATACCATCGTGCCCCAGGCTGAGGCCGGGGCTGTAGGATACAAAAGCTACATCCGCCCCTATAATCCCCAGCGCCCGGGCCTCATCTGCAAGGATTCCGGCGACGTGTACGTGACCCTGCAACAGGTGAAGCAGTCGGGCGTGCGCGTGGGTTTTCACGCGGAGGATTTCCCGGTCATCGAAAGGCTTACCGAGGACCTGGTGGCCCAGGGCCGGACGGGTTACGCCGACTTTCACCCCAGCCGCCCGGAATCGACGGAGATCCTCGCAACCCTAACCCTGCTCGAGGTTGCGCGTATGACGGGTGCGCCGCTGCATCTGGTCCACATGAGTAGCCCCGACGCCATAGAGTTGGCCATTCAGTGGCGTGAGTGGGGGACGGATGTCACCATCGAGACCTGTCCCCATTACCTGCTCCTCAGCAATGATGATACCGCCCGCGTCGGGCCGTATGCCCAGGTCGTGCCCCCGCTGCGTGCTCCCGAATCGGTCGAGAGGCTGTGGGAGCAAGTGCAGGACGGCGTGATCGACATCATCGCGACGGACCATGCCCCGGGTATCCCGGAGCGCCGCCAAAAAGGGCACACCAACATGTTTGAATCCGGTGGTGGATTGTCCGCACTGGAGACGGTCATGCCGCTGATGCTGACCGAGGTCGCCAACGGTCGTATCAGCCTTGAGCGGTTGGTAGACCTGACCGCTGAAATGCCTGCGCGGTTGTTCAAGATGTTTCCCCGCAAGGGCACACTGCAGCCCGGCGCCGACGCCGACATGATCATTTACGATCCCCGCGTGCAGTGGCGGGTGGATATCAACGCACTCGAGACAAAAGACCCCGAGGCCGCGAAGATATTCGACGGGAGTCGTGTGCAGGGCCGCCTGGACGAAGTCTACGTGCGCGGGCAGAAGGTTGCCGAGGCCGGCCGCTGCATCGGCACCGGTGGATACGGGGAGTGGATTACCCCAGTCCGATAGGGCAATTGTACATGGAGGCGGGCGGCCGAAGGAGACGGTCGCCCGTCGTTTTTTACGGCGTCGTTACAACTTCGGAGCGCGTGAAGGAAGCACTTCACCCCGGTGGAATTACCATTCACAGTCTCCAGTTACCTGCGGATGTTTTCGGATAGCGGGGAGTTCGCCTTGTACATACGATCGTGGCCCTTCTGCAGAGTATTCATTCTTCCAACGCTGCTCGCGCTGGTGGTACTCGCCTGCCTTGCGTTTTCCTCGATGGCATCCGCATCATCCGGCGACATTGCCCTGGTAATCGACGGAAAGACGATATCATCCGACGCCGTTCCCCGCATCGTATCCGGCCGTACCCTCGTCCCCATTCGAGTGATCTCCGAGTCATTGGGATGGGATGTCGAGTGGTTGGCCCATAAGCGCCAGGTCCTGATTCTTGGAGGGGAGCGCGAGGCCGACGATTTCGTTCTCTTGACCGTCGGTGATCCCAAGGCCCTCGTCAACGGCGAAGAACGCGCGATCGATCCCGAAAACCCGGTGGCCCCGATGATCGTGCCCCCGGGTCGGGTGATGGTGCCGGTGCGCTTCGTGGCCGAGGCCTTCGGCAGTGACGTCGACTGGGACGGGGTGGAACGTACGGTCCTCATTACTTCTCCGCGGCCCGTCGAGACCGTTCCCGACGGACAGGGGGGAAGTGGTCATGATGCGGACAAGGTCCAGGGGATCGTGGCTACGGATCACGGCGTACATGTGGCGATATCGGGCCGTTTTTCCTGGCGTCTAGAGGAGGACGGGAATGGAGTCCTTGCGATTCGGCTAATGGGTACCGATATTGGGTCGGATGTCCCGATGGCCAAGCAGTTCCCCGATGGACCGGTTTCCGCCTTGCAGCTGCGGGTCGACGAGAACCCCGGGGGTGTTCTGGTAGACCTGCGAATGCGTGAGGATCTTGCACACCGGATCGAAGCGACCGAGGAAGGCCTCGACATTTGCTGGGCGCGATTGGAGGATGTTTCGCTGGAATACGGCGCCGCTGGTCCTCTCATCCGGCTGACGACCAATATTCCGGTGGACCCGCGAAGCTTCGTTCTCGAGGAACCGGCCCGGGCTGTAATCGATTTCCCGGGCGCTGCCCTGCGAAAGGATCTTCTGTCCGCGGACTTGTCCGCCGGTATCCTAGAAGGCGTGCGGTTCGGACGCCACCGCGAAGGGGCCGGCGACATATTCTCGGGAACCCGGGTCGTCCTCGATCTTACGGAATACCGTGTACCCGTGATCACGAAGGCTGAGACCGGGGATGGCTTCGAGATCGTCGTTCGTCTGCAAGAATCGTCCCTGGTCGGCAAGCGCATCGTCATAGACCCGGGTCACGGGGGAGCAGATACCGGCGCAATCGGAAGTGGCGGCGTTACGGAAAAGGAGATCGTGCTGGAGATTTCGCGACGCGTGATCGCGGCCCTCGAATCTGAAGGTGCGACCGTAATATCCACCCGGAAGTGCGACTACTGGGTCGAAGTGTATGACCGGCCGACGATCGCCAATTCTGCCGGTGCCGACGCTTTCGTGTCCGTCCATGCGAACGCGGATCCCAGGGGGCAGGCCGAGGGTACCGAGACCTTCCACTATCCCAATCACGACGATAGCCGGCGGCTTGCGGACACGTTGCACCACCAGATCGTGAATATGCTCGGTAGCAATGATCGCGGTGTGCGTTATGGGAACTTCGCGGTGTTGCGCGAGGCGGCAATGCCGGCAGTGCTGCTCGAGTGCTTGTATCTCAGTTCTCCCCGGGAGCAGGCCCGCCTGCAAAGCGTGGCGGTGCAGGAGGCGATTGCCCAGGCGGTTGTCTCTGGCTTGAAACAGTTTTTCGCCAACTGAGCAATGTACGTTGTTTCCCCCTCTGGCGGGGTCATTCTATGGACGAGGATGGCCCCGCGTTGCGTTGTTGGTCTCCGGTGCTTCTGGTAGCGTAGAGTGCACAGTGACGGAAACGAGGACGCTGCGATGGGTACCTACGCCCTACTTTTGGATATCGGGAGCACTTTTACCAAGGCGCTGGTCTGCGATCGAGATCGAGGGCGTATCGTAGCGCGCTCTCAGGCCGCCACCACGGCCGCAGATGATGTGGTCATCGGGGTGGAACAGGCGATCGCGCGACTACATGCCTTCGGGTTGCCCGGCGACATAGACTCCCCTGCGTATGCGGCGCGCTACGCGACCAGCAGTGCCGCGGGCGGGTTGCGTATGGTCGTGGTCGGTCTGACACCCGGACTCACGGCCCGCGCAGCACGTGAGACGGCTACCGGTGCGGGTGCTCGGATATACGGGGTTTTCTCGGGTAAGATGGATGCCGACGCCGCCGCGGAGGTCATGAATTGCCACCCAGATATCCTGCTGTTCACCGGTGGGATTGACGGCGGTAACGAGGCATCCGTTTTGGAGAATGCGCGGATTTTACGCGACATTCCGAACAATATCCCCATAGTCGTCGCCTGCAATCGTGTGGTTGCCGGCGAGGTGCGGAGAATCTTTACGACCGGTCAGCGGGAGGTATACGTGGCGCCCAACGTGATGCCCGGGCTGGATCGATTGGACGTCGTAGGCGCGCGCGAGATCATCCGACAGGTCTTCATGCAGCACATCGTAGCGGCCAAGGGGCTGGCACGTCTCGCGGATCGATTGAGCATGGGGGTTCTCCCCACGCCCTACGCGGTCATGCAGGGTGTTCAATTGATGGGCGAAAAAGAAGAGGTCGTGGCAGTGGATGTCGGGGGTGCGACGACGGACGTCTACTCGGCGGCGATAGGCGCACCGCTCGAGCCGGACCTGATCCCCAGAGGATTGCCCCAGCCCAACTTCCGCCGCACCGTGGAAGGAGATTTAGGCGTCCGCGAGGGTATCCGTTCTTTGCTGGAGATCGCCCGGGAAGACGTCCTGGATCGCATGCGCAAGAAGATAACCGAATTTGATGCTGATGCCCTCGCAACGGCCGAGCGGGAGAGGTATCAGTCTCACACCTATCTCCCCTCTGATGGGGCAAGTCGACGACTGGAAGGGGAATTGGCGCGCGCTTGCATCGATATAGGAAGCCGCCGTCATGCAGGCTTTGTGGAAGTGGAGGACACTCCCACCGGGCCGGTGAAGTACCTATGGGGTAAGGATCTCCGTGGGGTTACGGCACTCGTCGGCACCGGGGGTGCCTTCCTCGCCGCCGCCCGTAGGCGGGACTCCCAGAGCCTACTGCGGGGCGCATTGTACACGGGTGACGCATTCCTTAGGCCGAGATCCCCTCGCTTACTGGTAGATCCCGGTTATGCGGTTTTCGCCGCGGGGTTGCTTTCCTTTCATGATCCCGACGTGGCGCGAGCGGTGCTCGGCGAGCTGCGTGCCGCGAGATTGATCGACGATGGTGAATGGCAGGAGTGGGAAAGGAGTAGCTCGTGGATGAGCGCGGAAGGATGAGAACGGACGGTCGGGCAGCTGACGAGGTGCGACCGGTGAAGATTACGCGCGGTTTTACCAAGTACGCCGAGGGTTCGGTGTTGGTCGAGGCCGGGGAGACGAGGATCCTGGTGAACTGCAGCGTGCAGAACGGTGTACCGCGGTGGTTGCGTGGCAGTGGCAAAGGTTGGTTGACCGCGGAATACAGTATGCTGCCAAGATCCACGCAGGATCGCAATATTCGCGAGGTACACTTCGGGAAGCCGTCGGGCCGCACCCAGGAGATCCAGCGTTTGGTAGGCCGTTGCCTGCGTTCTGTCGTGGAGCTGGACAAGCTGGGAGAGAATACTCTCTGGTTGGATTGTGACGTTCTCCAGGCCGACGGTGGGACGCGCACGGCTTCCATCACGGGTGCCTTCGTAGCGGTCGTCGACGCCCTGTATCATCAGGTAAAGAAGGAGCAGCTTCGCTATATCCCCCTAAACAACAGCGTGGCTGCGGTTAGCTGTGGCATTGTATCGGGCGTGCCGCTGCTAGATTTGGCCTACGATGAAGATTCGCGGGCACAGGTGGATCTCAACGTAGTCGGTACCGGGGACGGCCACCTGGTGGAAATACAGGGGGGTGCGGAAGGGGATCCGTTTTCCTGGGAACAGCTCGATGCGCTGACGACCCTGGCCAAGAAGGGTATTCACGATATGACGGAGGTACAGCGTGCCGCGCTGGGTCCTCTTTGGGACGAGGTGCGGGCTGGGGTGGCTCGGCTCGGCGAAGAATCTCCCTTCGGCGCCCTCAAAAACCTAAAGAAAGATCTAGGCCGGTGAAGCCGGTACTCGTTGTCGCCACGCGAAATGAAGGCAAGGTGCGCGAACTGCGCCGCATACTGGGGTGCGATCTCGAGATTCATTTACGGAGCCTCGCGGACTATCCTGCAATCCCCGAAGCTGCTGAAGACGCAGAGACTTTTGAAGGCAATGCCCAGATCAAGGCTTTGGCGGCCGCGAGAGCGCTGCGAGAGGCGGCTTGTGCGGATGACTCGGGCCTGACGGTACCCGCCCTGGGAGGGGCACCTGGGGTCCATAGCGCGCGATATGCTGGCGAGGAGGCATCGGACGAAGACAACAATGCTCTTTTGCTCAGGCGCCTGAGCAACCTTGATCCGAAGGAGCGAGTGGGGTATTTTGTTTGCGCGGCCTCCTTGGCCATTCCCGAATCGACGGCGCGCGATCGTTGGGGAATAGAACCGCCGCAGGACTGGGATACCACCGAGGATTGTATTCGCATGTGGACGACGCGAGCGGAGGTGCCGGGGGTTTTGCTGGACGCGCCTAGAGGTAGCAAGGGCTTTGGTTACGATCCCCTGTTTTACCACGAGGCGACCGGGCAGACCTTTGCGGAGATGTCCGTTGAACAAAAGAACAGGGTCAGTCACCGAGGGTATGCGTTCGCTGCGATCGGCGCACAGCTTCGGCATTTGCTGATAAACAGACCTCTCGATTGACTTGGGGCGGGCCGTACTTTATACTAAGTAATCGCCGAGATTATCGGAGCGTAGCGCAGTTTGGTTAGCGCGCCTGCTTTGGGAGCAGGAGGTCGCCAGTTCGAATCTGGCCGCTCCGACCAGTTTTCGACATCGTGCGGGAGTAGCTCAGTGGTAGAGCCTCGGCCTTCCAAGCCGATTACGCGGGTTCGATCCCCGTCTCCCGCTCAGAGGCGCCCGTAGCTCAGCCCGGATAGAGCATCTGACTTCTAATCAGGTGGTCGGAGGTTCAAATCCTCCCGGGCGCGCCAGGAGTATTGTGGTGGCTGTAGCTCAGGCGGTTAGAGCGCCAGGTTGTGGCCCTGGAGGCCGGGGGTTCAAGTCCCCTCAGCCACCCCATATCTTCTGCGTGATGCTTAGGATTGTTCCGGAGTACGCGGTGGCCGCAATGGGGCGTCGCCAAGCGGTAAGGCAGCGGCCTTTGGAGCCGTTATCCCAGGTTCGAATCCTGGCGCCCCAGCACAACTGATATACGGGCCACTAGCTCAGTTGGCAGAGCACCTGACTTTTAATCAGGGTGTCCTGGGTTCGAATCCCCGGTGGCCCACCATCTAGAAACCCCGTCAGCATCATGGGCTCGGCGGGGTTTTCCTTTTTGCGACGAAGACCTGTTCGATATAGCCGATGTGCACGCGTTTCTTGTGACAACGATATGATCTATATCCCGTATCAGTGACCCCGGCGCCTGGCCTTGAACCGTGTATTGATCCCGGAGATTCTCGCCATAGAGTTACGTTTTTCTCGTGTGAGGCACTGGAGGTCTTCCGCCGGCGATCTAAGGCAAACCGACACCGGCGCTAAGCTGCAGGGGAAAAGCACACCCAAGTGAGCGTCATCCTGTTTAGTTATCGGAACCAATCCGCTACCGCCGTGATTTCCGGTTTGTATACCATCAATATGAATACAATGATCAGAGGAATAACACCGGCCATGCTGATCCACCAGCGTAGTTTAAGGAGGCGGGTCACCTCATCTGGAAGTGTTTGATCTTCTGGTTTAAGGCTGGATATGTGTTGCCTTATCCTGTACTGTGTCGGGATGTCACTGACAATCCAGAAGATGCCGGACAGTATGAAGAGAAGGAAACTCACTGAAAGCCAGCCAATCTGCCAAATCTCTCCGGTTCCATAACTTAGGGAGAGCCCCCCTAGTATCGAAAGTATGATGAGGGGAGATGAGAAACGGGAGTCCAAGAAGGCTACGGTGTTATAGGTGTGTAGGATTACTTCTTTGCTGCCGGAGGCAAGACTCTGTTGTTCCCACAATATGCCTACCACTGCATTGGCAAAGAACAGGGTGACTGCCGCAATATGTAGAAAGCGGGCATGGCTGTACAGGGCTGGGTGCTTCAGGAGAGCGATAAAGGCTTCCTGAAAGAAAAAGGCAAAACCAATAATGCTTGCCATGATGGCTAAAAAGCCGATCAGAATATATCGCGTCATCATATTAGATATTGAATCACAAAATCCAATACCCTACAATAGCGATAAGATGCCCTGTTAATGGAAATGATAGCGCATTCTATTTATGGAAGATATGTAGATAGCAGAAAACGTATATTAGGGGCTAAATGATTATGAATGCAGCAATGAGAAGATATTGGTCCCAATACAAGTGGTCAAATATTCTTCAAATGGTTCGCAATATGAAACGGCATCCCAAACGGAACGCAGAACTCTTTCGGGATAAACTTGTCGTTATAACTGGGGCCACCGCAGGCATTGGGTATCATACTGCCCGCAAATATGCTGCCATGGGTGCTTCCATCATTATGGTCAATAGGAATCCGGAGAAATCGGAGCGAGTCCGCGGGGACATAGTCGAAGAATTCGGTGTTCCGATAGAATATGTTGTCGCGGATTTGGCACTTCTGAAGGATATCCAGAGAGCAGGGCAATATCTTTTATCTCTCGAAAAGCCGATAGATGTGATGATCCACAATGCGGGCGCATATCTCGAATCTCGCAAGGAGACGTCAGATGGCTTGGAGGCCAATTTTGCGATCCATTATCTTTGCCCCCTAATTCTTACCAGGATGCTAATGCCGAAATATCGGCGGGATCGGACAGGCAGGATTCTTTTTGTGAGTTCAGAGGCATATCGTTTTGCAGCTTGGGGGCTCGATTTCGAAGATCTGCAGTGGCAGCGACGCCGCTATTCCGGTGTCAAAGCTTATGGAGCTGCAAAACTGGCACAGATTCTTTGTATGCATGTCCTCGCTAAAGATCTGGCATCCTATGGTGTCACGATTAACGCGATGCATCCTGGAGTCGTCCGGACAGAGTCGGGAAAGGCGAATAGCAGGTTCTACCAATTCTATAAGAGGAACATAATCGATAAATTTTCAGGCTCTCCAGAGATTTCCGCGGAAGCTCTTTACTATCTTGGGTCATCTGCCGACTTGGCACATGCCAGCGATCTCTTTTTCCATCTGACAACACAAGAAGAACTAACACCACCGGCGCAAGATCTGGAGGCAGCGGACGCCCTCTGGAAGAAGACCGGGGAGCTATTGTGCGAAAAGGGGGTGCGCTCGTGATCGAAAAGGACAAAATCGTTGTAGGTGGCGGGATCGCAGGTCTAACTGCTGCACTAAGTCTTGCCCAAAGAGGTAAGGATGTACTTCTGGTTGAAAAGAACGAAAAACCTGGTGGCCTGATGAACTCTTTTGAGCGGGATGATTTCCGTTTTGAAGGTGGAGCTCGTGCGTTAGTAAATGCCGGTCTTGTGAAGCCGCTTATCAAGGAATTTTCCTTAGACATTAAGGTTTTGCCAAACCCCATCACTCTGGGCATCGAAGACAGGCTGCTGGAGATCGATGGGGAACAAAGCCTGTATCGTTATTCTGATATGCTGAAGGATTTGTACCCTGAAAGTGAAGATGAAGTCGATAAGATTATTCGCGCCATTCGTGCAATAATTGAGGATATGACAGTCCTCTATGGTGTCGAGAATCCTCTATTTGCGAAACAGAAACAGAATGTGCTGAGCATGATTCTTTCCTCTGTCATTCGTATGCTCAAATTCCTCAGAACGATGTACCGTATTGGCAGAATGAATGCTCCTTTCGAGGATTATCTGGACGCCTTGGCTACGAATCAGTCGCTCAAGGATATTATTGGCCAACACTTTTTCAGGAGAACACCGGCGTTCTTTGCCCTGAGTTACTTCGCGTTATATAACGACTACATCTACCCCGAGGGCGGGGTGGGCGCCTTTATAGAAGAACTGGGCAAAGCTGTTGGGGCGCGGGGAGGCGAGATACGCTGTAACACCGAAATCGTGTCTGTTGATGGACACAATAAGCTGCTAAGGGACGCGAAGGGAAACGAATATCGATATGATGAAATGATCTGGACTGCCGATCTTAAGGCCCTATATGCCATGGCCAGCGATAAGGGCATGGCGAAGAGGTCTCTGGAAAGATTCCGAACACGGAAGCGGGCAGTATTGGCCCATAAGGGTGCCGAATCAGTGTTCTCGGTGTTCCTTGCGTCGGATTTGCCGCCCGAGTTCTTTCGTGAGAAGACCAGCGGTCACGTGTTCTATACCCCGGATCGCCGAGGGTTGGGAACCGTTCACACCAGTGAGCTTCATGCCCTATTGGAGCGCTGGGATACACTTCAGAAGGAAGATCTTCATGATTGGCTGGATAAGTTTTGCAAATACAACACCTTTGAGATATCGATACCGGTACTTCGTGACCCCGGGGCAGCACCTCCGGGAAAGACAGGCCTCATTATCAGCACTTTGTTTGATTACACGCTTATCAGCCGAATTCGCGCTAGGGGCTGGTACGAAGAGTTTACAAACAGGGTTGAAGACTCATTTATTGCAACAGTGTCATCGAGCATTTATCCAGATCTCAAGGATAGCGTCCTTTTCCGGTTTTCGGCTTCGCCCTGGTCCATTCGTGAGCGAGTGGGTAGTTCGGAGGGTTCTATTGTAGGCTGGTCCTTTGAAGGAGAAATCCCAGCGGTTACCAGCATGTTTAACATGGGTAATTCAGTCAAGACCCCCTTGCCGGGTGTCTATGCCGCCGGAAAATGGGTCTACAGCCCGGCTGGTGGACCTACTGGGATCATGACAGGCAGAATTGCAGCAAAGCAGTGTAAGTGAAGATGCTGACTGAAAGGTTGTCAGTACGGTCAGATGCACTTCCTGACTGCCACACTCTGCACTCCCCGATTGCCAAGCAGAAAACGGTCAACGCAATATCCAGTAGAATGAGATCTGTTCGGAGGTGTTGCAGTGAGCGTGAAGAATCGATTGCCCAAGTATTCGCCAAACCGATTTCTTGAGGTCTGGCATCTTTGGGGAGATGGTCACAAGCTTTGTGATTCCGTTGGATATAGATGATACTCTTCTCGGAATCGGTTCCAATGCCGGTGTTTGGAACATTAACCGGCAAAGCTGGTTGTGCTGGAAGAAACCTTGTGAAATGGGTAGATAGCGCACCCGAGGCAGGCAACTCCCTCTCGGAGGAGGCAATAGATGATTACCATAAGGAATACGCCCAACGCGGCCGGAGTCGTTATCAGTGGGGACTTTGAGGATCTTGACAATCTAGTAGACGCCTTCCACCTGATCACTGTTAGCGAATTCGATGGAGGAAGGAATCAGCAATACATTGCCATGTCCACCCGGGTGTTGGGGCTCTGTTACGACATCAGACATGCGTCCCAGGGAGATCGCGAAGTAGAGTTAGTCCACAATAACATGACGGATGAAGATATGGCATGGCATTCGATCATTGCCCCTCGGAGCAATGTTTATTACAGCTGTCGCTATCTTTATCCGGAGATGTTCTTCGTGATGCTTGCGCTGAATCAGCTGATCGAATTGCGTAGTAACCAGATTGGATCAATGAGGCGCGTGTATGGCAAGACGCAGGCAATTGAAGTCGCCTGGGACAAACACATTGCAATGATCCGGATCTTCCAAGCCCAGTTCTTGGAATGCGTACGGAGCACGTTGACTGATAGGCAGTTTTCCCGTTGGATGAAGGCGATGAACAGTGATCAATTCGATATGCGTGATATCGCATCGCAGTACCTAGATCTCCTCGCCGTCAACTACATTAATTTGACCGCGAAGCAACGACTCAAATCGTTACCTGCATTGGCGGAAAGAATCACGGGATTTCGCCAGGACGGCGATCACAGGGAAATAGCCCGTGTTGTGAATTCCGAAGCTCAGGTGCGGGGATGTGCACCCGAAGACATTGGTCTTGAGGGTATCGAATTCCCCCACTGTTTCGAGTGGTGATTGAATCCGCGTTCACCGTGCGGGGCGGACGATCTAGGCTGGCAATCTTTGACGAAGGAGGGCGACTCATTGAATGGGACTGGCCATGTTAGATTACGCCCTGGAGGGATTTTCTAATGGGCATACACGGTCAACGCGAACTTGATGAACGCGAAATACTCTCGAAGGGCATAATTCAGCCAGGCAGACATTGGGGTCGTGGCGGAAATGGGTCGTGCACCGCTAAACCCATGTGAATGGGCGAGGAAGACTGCTCGAAAGGCGTGGAAGTCACTGGTTACGATACCCAGATTGAGATCGGAAAGGGGAGTGGTCGGTTCAATGCGTTCCAGAATGCCCCGGGTTTTGACGATGCTCTCTGCCGTGGCTTTCGCTTGATCCTCCCTGATGATACGGTCCGGTTTCACTCCGCGCTCTTCGAGATAAACCGCCATGGCGCACGCCTCGGATATGTGCTGGTTTGGCGCCATACCTCCAGAGACGATGATGGTGATCTCGGGATTCTCTCGCCAGGCTTCGAGCGCGCGGTCCAATCTGCTGCGCAATATCCTTCCGGGATGATTGTCCTCTAGTCCTGCTCCCAAGATGAGGGCGTACTCCATCTGTTCGTAGTGCGCGGGCATTGCAGATGATCTGGCGATAAACATGCCGAAGATCACCAACGATATCATGAACATACAGATGACAATGCTCGTAACAGTACGACTGAGGCACAACAGTCGGCTGTCCCCTCTACGGTATGCCCAATGGATAGACCAACCCCATGCGCCCACCAGTGCACTGATCACCAG
>PUNF01000103.1 GCA_003552525.1 Clostridia bacterium
AACAATGCCGTGCTTTCCCATTACCTGTACTATCCCGACGAGGGCGAGGAGCCATGGCGGCGCGATGGCCAACTGGGTCGAATGTTGGATGGAGTGCTGGATGTCTTGGAGTTGGGTCTTCGTCCCCGGGTCGACGAGCAACCGGGAAGCGGACCCGCACGAAGGGGAGAAGAAACATGTTCAACGTGACGGGTCTGAAGTACCGGTACCCGCGAAACGCCGAGGATACAATCCGCGGCATGAGCTTCGAAGTCCAGGGTGGTGAGATATTTGGACTGTTGGGTCCCAGTGGAGTGGGGAAGAGCACCACTCAAAAGATCCTGGTGCGGTTGCTGCAGGGGTATCGGGGTCAAGTGACTTACCGGGGAAAGGACCTGCGGAGCTTCGGTAAGGAGTTCTACCAGAGGGTGGGGGTCGGGTTCGAGATGCCCGTCCACTTCTCCAAGCTGACCGCTGAGGAGAACCTGGCCTTCTTCCGACGGTTGTATGCCAACAATGCGGATACCGACGAATTGCTCCGCCGTGTGGGGCTGTACGAGGACCGGAACAAGAAGGTTAACGAGTTCTCCAAGGGCATGAAGATCCGGCTCAATTTCGTGCGTGCGTTGTTGAATCGTCCCACCTTCCTATTCCTGGACGAACCCACCATCGGGCTTGATCCCGGCAATGCCAGGGTGATCAAACAGATGATCCGTGAGTTTCGCGATGACGGTGGAACCGTGTTGCTTACCACCCATCTGATGAACGACGTGGACGAGTTGTGCGATAGGGTGGCTTTCATGGCCCACGGCACCATCGTGGAGACCGACACCCCGAAGAATCTCAAGCTCCGTCACGGCCAACGCCAGGTTGAAGTGGAGTACGAGGAAGATGGCGACGTATGCATGCAGAGCTTCAATCTCGATCATCTGGCCACCGACGATACCTTCTTCGACATCGTCCGAAACCGACGTATCATCACCATGCACAGCAAGGAGACGACCCTCGATGACATCTTCATCAAGGTTACGGGGGTACAGACATGAGCCTCGTTGCCGCCCTGTTCCGGGGAGAACTGGAAAGGCAGGCGCGCTACAACATCATCGCGGCCAGCCTCGTGGTGGCGATCGTATGGGTGGGTGTACTCCACTTTGCCGAGATCGGTGACGTCACGGCCCTCCTGCCCCTGCTCCTGATGATCGACTCCGTGACCATGCCCATCATCCTCGTCGGTGCCAGCATGTTCTTCGAAAAGCAAGAGGGGTCGATCCGGAGCCTCCTGGTGTCCCCGATTCACCACGGCGAGTACATCGGCTCGAAGGCTGCCTCCACCGTCGTTACCAGCGTCTTGACCCTGGTAATCGTATTCGGCTATGCCCGCATTTTCCGGGAGGTTCACCTGGGCTTTGGTGCCCTCCTGGGGGCTGTAGTGCTCATATCGGTCTTTCACGCCCTGGTCGGGGTTCTCATCACCTATCGTGCGCGCGATTTCACCGGCATGCTGATGGGGATGTTTCGCTATGTCGTGATCATCATGGTGCCCGTTGTGCTCGAGGAAGTTGGAATCATCCAACACGAGCTCCTGAGGCGCGCCCTTTTCCTCCTTCCAACCAAGGCGGCTTCGACGCTCCTCACCGCGACGGCTGCAGATTTCGCCCCTTGGGAGATAGGTGCGTCGATCGCCTACCTTGTTCTCGGCATCGTCGCACTGACGGTCCTGGCCCTGCGAGACTTCTCCAACTTCGCCGCCCGGGAAAGTGGTGTCTGAGATGTTCGGAGCGTTTCTGAGCAGTGAACTGAAGAAGTGGGTGCGCGACCCGATGATGAGTTTCATGATATGGTACCCGATGCTGTTTGCGTTGCTGGGGCGATATGTCCTACCCTACGCCGCCGACGCATCGGGATTCAGCATCCTGGAGTACGCCGACTTCGCCCTCGTCATCCTCGCCCTGATGTGCCCCATGATATTCGGCGCCATCACGGGCTTCTCCATCCTGGATGACCGGGACGACGCTGTTCTCAGCGCGGTACAGGTCACGCCGCTGAGTATTCACCAGTTCCTGTCTTTTCGTTTCTTCGTCGTTTTCGTCATGTCTTTTCTCGCCTGTATTTTCGTACTGTGGTTCTCCGATATCTACCCCCTGGGATGGGTCGATATGGTGGCCATATCCTTTTTGGCATCCCTGGGGGCGCCACTATCTGGGATCCTGATCAACGTACTGGCGAGCAACAAGATCGAGGGATTCGCGGTGATGAAGGGAACTGGAATGCTGCTCGTATTCCCCATCCTGGCCTTGCTCTTTAACGATGCAAGGGAACTGCTTTTCGCCATAGTGCCGGGCTTTTGGCCGGCCAAACTCTTGTCCATCGTGGTGCGTGGACGGGGCCTTACTTTCCTCGGCTACAGCCAGTACCTGGTGATCGGTACCGTATACGCGATCCTATTGAGCCTGCTGGCCTACCGATGGTTTCTCCGCAAGCTAAGGGTCTGAGACATGGTCGCGTCGGGAGGAGGGCGAGGGTGGCGCAGCCGCCGCGGAGCTGGATCTAGTCCCAGCATCCAGAGTGCTCCCCAGGGACGCCGGTGAGCGTTGAGGGTATGATGCGCATATCCCGCGCAATCGCCGCGTTTCGATTATCGGTCGGGAGAGAGTGTTGCATGGCCCATTTTTGGGCGATGGGCGGAAACATGGCGGCATCCCGATGTTGTTCATGTAGCCGGACAATATGCGCTGCTGGCCATGAGTGCCAGTGTTGGGCGAGGCTCGGGTTGCGCGGTGAAGCTCAGAACCCGCGCACCAGGTTTCGGGATACACCCGTCGACAAAGCCCGATCGATTGAATAGATACCACCCGCATCGTGACTATTTCTTGGGCTTCGCCGCATGGCCGTTGGCGCACCGATCGGATTCGGCCGCATCGGCGGATTACCGCAAATGGGTGCTGCCGATGCGGCCGGGGATACTCCTTTCATCAACGCGACCGGGGGAACGGGGCGATGAATAATCGCCACCTGTGCATCAGTGGGCGTCGATATCTCGGTCGACCATGATCCAGCGTCCTCCGCGGTAACCGTAGGTGATCGTGAGCTCATAATCGCCGGCGAGACCGGACCAGCCTTCCTGGACTAGCCTTATCTCGTGGGGTGTCAGCAGCTTCAGGTCGAGGTCAGCGTCGCGATCCAGGGGGATGGGCCCGTCCCGCGGAATAAGGTAGAGCCCGTCATCTCGTTCCTCGTAATAGTCCTCGACGTGGGACGCTGCCAACTCTGCATCGGCGACGGGGGATAGGTGCGCGATGAGATCTTCCTTCCGGTCGAAGTCCCGAACCCGATCGAAGGTCCCTTCGGCGTCCACCGTCGGGGGGAATAGGCGATCCTCGAATTCCTCCTCCAAAGCCATCGCTTCCCCGCGATCGAGATGTGCCGGTTCCACGGCCTGCATCAATACCGATAGCACCTTCGCGGCCTCTGCGCGGGTCATGGGTTCCCGTGGACGGAACGTGTGGTCGGGATATCCGTGCAAGAGCCCGAGGGATACCGCCTCGGAAACGTAACCCGCCAAATCCTCGTCGATCTCATCGCCATCCTCGAACTCGGTCGGCTGCACCGGGGTTGTATCAATCTCGTCGACGGCGCGGGCGAGCATCCGCGCCATCTCCTCTCGTTGCATGGGGCGATTGTACTCGGCGAACTCCCCTTCCTCCAGTAGCGCGAGATCCTTCGCCAGGATAATGTGTGGATCGTACCAGCGGTGCTCTCCCAGGGATACGCGGTGCCCTAGGGCGCTCAGGATCATCCTGGTGAACTCCGCTACCGAGACCTCGCGATTTGCTCCGAAGGAGCCGTCGGGATATCCCCTTATGGCGTCCATCCTCACCGCGGGGCCGAGGTATGGGTAGTACCAGTCTTCGGGCTCGACGTCGACCAACTGCTCGGCCGCCGGGAGTCCGGTGCCGGGACGATGAAGGTTGTAGGAAACCTCGTAGTCTTCCTCGTCTCCGCGCATCAACCGGGTCAGGTGGATCACGCCCACCCTCTCCTCGATCTCCCTGCGCTCGTAGTAGTCCCCGTCCTTTTCCTCGTAAAGTACCTCGTAAACGCGTTCGCCGCGGGTACCCTCCACGCCCACGATGGTGCACTCAAGGGTCATCTCTTCGTCGCCCATGGTCACCACTTGCTCCCAGGTGTTCCCCTCGACGAGGGGTTCCCGGAGGATCTCCAGGCGTCGAAACTTGGATTCCAGGAGCGTCTCACCGTCGGCTTCTTGGACCAGGACATCCGGGTAGACGGTATAGGTGATGGACAAGCCGAAGTCGGCGTCGGACTCACCGTCGGACATGTCGTCCACCTCGCCCGATATGAGGTAGACGCGGCGGTCGTCCTCCAAGGAGATGGATTCAATTTCCATCGAATGACCGTACCCGGCGATGCCGAACACCCTCCATCGGAAGCCTTCGAAGGGAGGTAGTATGTCCGAGATATCGCCGGTATTTTCATCCGGCGAAGCACCGATGAAGATCGGAGTCGAGAAGGCGATAACCACCGCCAGGAAGACGATTGCTGCCATTGATATTGGCTTTCTGGGCAATGTTCACACTCCCTCTCTGGTAGATTCTTTCCCGCTCCTTTGGCCCGTTACACGGAGAATGCTGAAGGAGTAACGGCCGTCGGAAACCGGGGCTTTGTGCAGTTCGCCGCGTCGGGGACCGATGGACCAGCGCGACCTCCGTTCCCCTCCCGTGCGGCGGGGCTACCGAATCTTGGTGACCGTGACTGTTCGCCCGGGCGAGTCCCTTCCCATGTTCGGACCGGCGTTGATTGCCCTCGATCCCAACGGGCGAAGGGATCTGCGGGGCTCGTGGTGCTCGACGCCCATACCGTCAGCGGATGCCGGGGTCTAGATTATCGGGTTATCGGTATATTGATACTGAAGGTTGCACCCGGCAACGGAGCCGGAGCCCGGGTGCGGATTCGACCGCTCGGCGGATCCGGTACACCGCATTCCCTCTGGCTTGGACTACCCGACGCGTATCCGGGATCCATCCCCCGGGCCGGGGATGATCGGGGCAATTGTCCGGTCGGTGGTTTCGCCGCCGCGTCGCCGATGCGAGAGGAGAAGTACGAGATCCTCGCCCGGTGATATGACGATGTCACACGCAGGATGGAGGATTAGTATTGCCGGTATCGTAATGGAGCTATCGCGATGAACGATTACTTGAAAGGGAAGCCTATGCACGAAAAGACCTGTCCCGGGTGCGGGCGACACTCCTATTCTGCCAGCAACGAACCCGGTTGGAAGTGCCCACATTGCGATGAGGACCTGAGCGATT
>PUNF01000079.1 GCA_003552525.1 Clostridia bacterium
ACCAGCAGCGGACGCATCCCGATGTCCTGGGCCGTCTGCGCCGTCGCCCATACACCAAACTCCGCGTGCAAACCGGTGATCAACAGGTTCTCCACCCCGCGACGGGCCACGTGCTCGGCAAAATCCGGCGCACTAAAGGCCGAAAAACCCGTCTTCGCATACACCGGCTCACCAAACTGCGGCGACACCGCATCGATAATCCCAGCCTCCGGATCCAACGCGTCCAACACGATCCCCGTACCCACCTGCAACGGAGAAATGTCCCGCTCATCCTCGTACGCAAACGTCGTGTACACCACCGGAATCGTCAACTCGTGACAACGATCCACCAGCGTACGCACATTGTCCTTCATCTGGTCCAGGATACGAAAATACTCCGCGTACTCCTGGAAAATCCCCCGCTCCTTCGCCACGCGGGCATAACCACCCTCGGGATCCGCAAAATAACGCTGCATGTCCTGTACCAATAACATCGTGTTCTCCCGGCGAAGCGCCATGCGCGGAATCGCACGCGTCGCAAGGGTGAAAAGCTGTCGGTTCGCCATGTTTCCCAATCCTCCCGTTTCTATTAACGCACCAGGGTCAGGGCCCGGGCGGGGTTCTCCTCCATGATGGTCTTGATCTCCGAATCGGTGAAACCGCCTTCTTTCTTCAATACACCGAAGAAGTGCTCGAAGAGGTAGGTGTATCCCAGGCCACCCATATCCTTGTGCAGTTCCACCTTGCGGCAACGATCCGTGCCGAGCAGCAACTTATCCAAATGCCCCCGGTTGACCAGCTCCCGAAGCAGGTGGGCCCGGGTTTCCTCGAGCAACCAGTGCTGTTTGCCGATGACGTCGAACTGGATGAAACAACCCTCGTCCGCCAGGGCACTCAACACGTTGATGTCCGGGCGCTCATCCACGTGCCCGACGATCAAACGATGCGCCGGCGTCCCCTCTTCCTTGAAGATCTTCAGGTGCTGGGGACCCACGTTCCCGCCGGGTACCTCGTAGCGACGCGCCCCGGTGGTGTGGGTGGTCATGGCGGCCCCGGTCTCCTGGATGGCGCGCGCCACCGCACGAAGACCCTTCAACTCCGGACCCTCGATGCGTCCGCGGTAGACCCCCGACTTGTAAAGGCCTACCTTGATTCCGTGTTCATCGCCTTCTTCCATCTCGGCGATGAGGATGTCGGTGATCTCGCGGATACTCAGGGTGTCGACCCACTTGGGGACGCTGGATTCGGTGTAGAATCCGCCCGTCGCGACGATCTTCACCCCGGACTCTTGGGACAGTTCTTGCAGGGTTTTCAGGTCCTGGCGCCAATGGTTGGTGGTCACATCCACCAGCGCGCGACCGCCCATGTCATAGTAGGCCTTGAGCTCCTCTAGCATGCGATCCTTCTCGTCGTAGATCATGGCGTTTAGGGGATCCTGTATGACCGTTGGACGAAGGTAGTGCCTTTCGCCCATGCGGATGTCACACCATACGTGTTCATGCGTCTGGCAAAAGCCCAGTTCCTCCGGAGCAATGTCTCCCGTTACTGTGCGGATAATGCCCAATGTCCTCGCCCTCTTCCTAGTGAATGATGCTGCGTGTTCTCCTGCTACGCGTGCACTTTCTTGCACCCGCCGCATTCCTTCTTGATCTAGGGCAGCGGGATGGTCTTCCAAAGGGTGATCAATTCCACCAGGAGTCCGATGCGTCGCTCCCAGCCTTCGCGTGCGGCGTCGAGGTCGGCATCGTTGGGATCGGCGAATCCGTATATCCCAGACGAGGTGAATTCGTGTGTGTCCCCCGTATAAGCCATGAGTAGTTGCGCGCGAAGACTCGGGTTCGACGCCTCTGTATCCCGGAGGTTCTCCACTTCGGCCGGGAACTTGGCCGTCGGCTCAAATCCCTCCACGCGCTCCATCTCGATCAACTCGGGAAATAGGAGCTTTGCAATCCCGGTTTCGCTCGCGCCGGCATGCGCATCGACCTTACGGAGCAACTCCACCGGATCACTCAGAGCGCTATCCGAGGGCATGAGTACGACGGACCCGTGTGCGCGACCGGATAGCCGTGCAGCCGTCGCGACGATCTCACGGTTTCCCCCGTGCCCATTGACCAGCAGGACCTTGTGGATGCCGTGATGCGAAAGGCTCTCGACGGTATCCTCGATGATGGCTGCCAATGTTTCCGGTTGAAATGTAATCGTCCCACGGAAACCCATGTGGTGGGGGGAGTATCCCGGCATGCAGGCCTGCACCACGAAGGAATTGGTCCGTTCGGCTACTTCCTTCGCCGCGGCCGTGGCGGCGAGGCTGTCCGTGCCCAGGGGAAGGTGGGGACCGTGTTGCTCAATGGATCCAAGGGGAATAATGGCGATAGGATTCGATTCTGACTCGAGGTATTCCTCGAAGGCGGGTCTCGTCATCTCGTGCAGGAACACTGAACGTGACATGCTCATATCCTCCTCGCGGGAATGTGGGTGGCGTCATGCAGGCCTCTCACCCTGAAACGAAACTTCAAGGAAGAGCGGGAGATTCCTCCCAACCGGGACGGGTTTTGTCGGCAAGGAGATCGCAAGGGTGATGGGATCGAAGATGGTCGGTATCTTCGATCCCTGTTCGATGCACCACGGTTCTTGGCCACTATTGATCCGGAGTCCGTTCGTCCAACAATCGCTTTTCTCCGCTTAGCGTGCGGAGCATGGTAGCATCCTGTGCAATCTCGAGCGTGCCCATGTAGGTTCCCTCGTCATCGCGAAGCGCGCGGAAATCGATGTATATGAACCGATCACCCAGCGTCAGCCAGAAATCGGCCGAATCCCGGGTACCGGCCTTGAAGTCCTCCAGGATTTGTTCCACGAGGTGTGTGCTCCCGGGAGGATGGCAATTGGTGACTTCGCGGCCAATGACGGAGCGGGTGCGCAGAAAGATCCGCTCCCGTCCCTCGCTGAAGTATCGTACCCGATCATCGGCCCCGACAAAGGTCAACTCGACCGGTAGGACTCCCATGATCGCCTGCAGCTCGCCGGGCCGTAATTGGCCCGAGGGGAAGATGATGCCTTGATTATCCAGGTAAACTTCCTCTTCCAGCGCATTCGCGATTTCTCCCGTGAGATGAGAGAGTTCTTTCGGTGGCTCGATGAAGGCATAACCCACTTCTTCGCCTTCCCAAAGCACCGACGCCCAATCTTCACGAGTGAGCTTCTCCAGGGCGGCGGGGAAGAGGATATCTTCTTCCTTCTGTATCATTCCTCGGACCTCTTCGAGGAGCGGTTTCATGGATTCCCGGGTGAGGGCTTCCAATTGTTCTTTGTGCTGTACCGACTCCAACGCGCTTTGTGCATCCTGCAGGAGTTCGCGCACCTCGTCATCTTTGCCCCACATCACCTTGCTGGGGCCCATGAAACCATGGTGTTCGAGGTAGGGGAAGAGAACCTGCTCCTTTCTTCGGTAGTGTATGTCAATGTTTTTTAGCTTTTGGAGGGATTCTTTCAATGCATCGTGTGTCTCTGTCGTGTTCCTCGACTCCCGGAACGCCAGCAGTTGATCGATCTCATCTACGAGGGATTCGATCGCGCGGTTCTCCGCCCTGAACAAAGAGAGCGGATGCGCGGGGCTGAGCGACTCCGCTTCCTCGTCCCCTCCCGTGATCGCCGATTCGAACAGGAGTGCGTGTACGTTGCAGAATTTCTTGATCTCATCGGGCGACATTCCTTCATCGATTAACGACTGCTCGATCTCGACGATTTCCGACGATGAGATTGTGCCCACTTCGCGCTCGAATCGATCGCGGGCTGCTTCCGCCGAAAGGCCGTCGTGAAGCGCGTGAATGATTTCTCGAACCGCCGCCTTCCTGTTTTCGCGATCCGTGTTCATGGCTGCACCTCCCCAGGGATGTTCACACCGCACAAGTGGATCATTGAATGGCTGTTCATATTCTTGCCCGGCCTGCCCGCGGTCCACGCCCCTTGCGATCGGTGCAGGGCAGCGTGTATTTCCCGCGCGAGCGTGCCCGTCCGATTCATCTTCGTGGTGCAGGCATAAGGCCCCCGACGACGAAGACAGGATATCGTGCAAAAATGGAGCGAAGGATACGTACTGACGCGATTGGCGAGTCACCCATTACCCGGAAAGGATTGCTCAACATGCGTACACAAGACGCCACCGGCGAGATTCGAGGTGCGACCTCTGGTCCATTGGCCGGGGGTGATCGGTCGTTTTCTGGCATCAGGACGTTCCTGCGCTTGCCGCACCCTGCTGAACTGGATGTCCTGTCCGATGCGGATTTCGCTGTCATCGGTCTACCGTTTGACACGGGGGTAAGTTATCGTCCCGGTGCACGGTTTGGTCCTTCCGCACTTCGGGATATTTCCGCCCTGCTTCGCCCCTATAATCCAGCCCTCGAGGTTTCCCTCACCGAGCACCTGCGTGGTGTGGATCTCGGCGATGCTCCCGTTGTGGCGGGTAATACCTCCCAAAGCATTGCGCAGATGACCGACGCCATCTCCCGCGTCACCGCCCGAGGGGTGATCCCCGTCGGCCTGGGGGGAGATCATACGGTCAGCCTTCCCATGCTGAGGGCCGTCGCCGAACATCACGGGCCGGTGGCGTTATTGCATTTCGATTCGCATCCCGACACCTGGGATACCCTGTACGGAGAAAAATACAATCATGGAACGCCATTTCGCCGCGCCATCGAGGAAGGACTGATCTTACCCGGGCAATCCGTCCAGCTAGGGATTCGTGGCACGATGCTTGACGCGGCCGTGCTTCGTTATTCCCGGGAAGTGGGGTTTTCCGTGATCCCGGCGACAGCCCTCCTCGGTATGTCACCGGATCAGCTCGCAGAGCGGATATCCGGGGTACTGAGAAATGCGCCGGTTTTCATGAGTTTTGACGTCGACTTCCTGGACCCGGCCTATGCACCGGGGACGGGAACGCCCGAGATCGGGGGACCCAGCACTGCCCAGGCGCTCGGTTTTCTCCGTGCCCTTGATTTGTCCAACCTCGTAGGATTGGACTGTGTCGAAGTATTGCCGGCCCATGATAACGCCCAGATCACAGCGCTGGCCGGCGCTACCGTGGTGTACGAGGCTCTCTGCCTGCATGCGCGGTCTCGGTTGGCTGCGGGTGAGCAGTAAAGAAACGCCCGACGGCCCCCGCCCGGGGATCTCGGGGCAGGGGCCGTCGGGCGATGTCATGTTCGATGCCGGCGCGGCATCATCATGATAGGTCGTAGAGCCGGGTGAATTTATCCTCGAGATAGCGCAGGTAGGGTCCGGTGTCGATTCCGCTACCGGTGGCGCGATGCATCAATTCGAGGGGCTCGAACTTCGACCCATGATCGTAGATATTGCGCTGCATCCAGTTGCGCAGGACGGAAAAGTCCCCGTCTTTCCACCCGTCTCGAAGCCCGGGGTTCTCCTCGGTCGCCCGGGCCACCAGGGAAGCGGAAAAGACGTCACCCAGCGTGTATCCTTGGAATCCACCACCGAAGTCGCGCGTCCAGTGCATATCCTGCAGTACACCCACCGTGTCGTGGGGTGGGGTAATCCCGAGGTATTCCTGCATCTTCTCGTTCCAGGCCTCCGCCAAGTCGCGGACCTGTAGGCCACCCTCCAGCACCTCTTTCTCCAGCTCGAACCGGATCATGACGTGGAGGTTATAGGTCAGCTCGTCCGCTTCCACCCGGATGAGGGATGGGCGGGCGACGTTGGCTGCGCGATACACGTCCTCCGGGGTGACGCCGGCAAATTGCGCGGGGAAGAAGGCGCGGGCGATGGGCAGGAAGAATTGCCAGAACTCCAGTGAGCGCCCAACGGTGTTCTCCCAAAGGCGTGACTGGGACTCGTGCACCCCGAAGGAGACCGGGCGCCCGAGCTCCGGACGACTCGTGCTCGAGTCCAGCAGGGTCTGGCGAAGATCCGACGGCACACCCTGCATGTAGAGCCCGTGCCCCGCCTCATGAATGCAGGCGAAAAGGCAGCTTCCGAGGTAATCACGGTGGATGCGGGTGGTGATTCGCACATCATCGGGGCTGAAGGTGATGGAAAATGGGTGCACCGAAAGGGCGTAGCGCCCCCGGTGATCGAGGTCGAAACCGATTGCGCGTGCCGCGGCCATCCCGAGGTCGAGTTGCTTATCGGGATCAAAATCGCCCTGCAACAATGACGCCCTGCGGTCGGGATCATCGGCATCGGCCACCTTTGCGGCGAGCCCGGGCAGGACGGCCCTTAGGTCCGCGAACATTTCTTCCAACGCATCGACGGTGATGTCGGACTCCTTCATCGCGATGAAGGCATTCATGGGATCGTCTGCATGCCCGAGTTCGGCCGCCTGTTCCCGTCGCAGGTCCACCAGGTCCTCGAGGCGGGGTGCGAACAGCGCGAAGTCCTGTGCTTCCCGGGCTTCGAGCCATGCGGTGTTGGCACGACCAGCCGCCTGGGACATGCGGAAGACGAGATCGCCGGACATGCGCGTCGCCCGGTCATATAGTCGCCGGATGACCCGAATCATGCTGGCATCGTCATGCTCGTAGGGCAATGCCTGCTCGCGGGCCTCGAGATCTGAAAGCAGTGAGCCGATCTCGGGGTCCACCAGTTTCTCGTGGGCGATGCGGCGGAGGGTGGACATCTGGTCGCCCCGGGCCTCGGCGCCGCCCTTAGGCATTTGGGTTTGCATATCCCAGTTCATCACCGAAATCGTCGCGTGCAGATCATCGATCTCGGCGATCTTTTGGCGGAATTGCTCCATCTTCTTGTCTTCGTTGGTCATCGTATCGCTCACTCTCCCGGGTGGAATCCGTTGGCTTTTGGTTAGAAATATAATCTTCGCCGTCGGGTTCGTCGGGCCCTGCCCTTGCCTTCGGGCCCACGGATGGAAGAGGAAGGATGCATTACACGAAGAAGTCCTATGCGGGGTCGACATGCGGCGTATGGATACGGGCTGGATGAGCCTCCAAGTTGAAGGCCAGGAAAGGGGAGGGGATGGACATGCGACTCGCTGTGGCGGGATTTGCTGATGAGACCTGCACCTTTTGTCTCGAACCCACGACGCAAGAACGATTTGAACCGGCGACGCGACGGGGAGAGGCCATTCTCGATGAGAACAGGGGGATTCCCAACTACATCAACGGATTTATCCGGGCCGCGGAGTCAGAGGGCGCAACGCTGGTTCCGCTGGTATACGCGCGAAAGACCCCCGGGGGATTTCAGAGTTGGTTGACGCGGGAGTGCTTTGACAAGTACGCCGACGAGATCGCCGAGCGCCTGGATGGCGCTGGCCCCCTCGATGGTGTATTGCTCGCGTTACACGGTGCCATGGCCGTGGATGGTGTGCCGCGGCCCGAGGCGGAGGTCGTCCGGCGCGCCCGGACTGCCGTGGGTGATGATGTACCGATCATGGTGACCCTCGACCTGCACGCCAACGAGGATGAGGCGTTGGCCGCGGTCGCCGATGGCGTTTTCGTCATCAAGACCTACCCGCACGTGGATACGCAGGAAACGGGCGAGGAAGCCGCGCAAAGGCTCATTCAAACCGTTCGTGGTGAGATACAGCCTGTGGTGACGTGTGCGCGCCCGGGTATCGTATCGGCGAGTATCTTCCAGGCCACGGAATATCACCCGATGCGGGACATCCTGGATCGCTGCCGGGAGTGGGAGATGGCTGAGGAACGGATGCTGTACCTGTCGGTAGCCCCGGGATATGCATACGCCGACGTACCTGACATCGGTATGTCCATCTGGGCCGTCACGGATGGGGACGATGCACTCGCCCGCCGGGCAGCGGAGGACGTCTCCCAGTATGCCTGGGGCCTGCGGCACGCATTGGCCCGCGATCTCCCCGGGCCCTCTGAAGCCGTGGCCGACGTGATGCAGCTGGTAGAACGCGGCGACCGGCCCGTGGTCATCGCCGACGGTGCCGATCGTATTGGGGACACCACGCACGTATTGGAAGAGCTCCTGCGCCAGGGCGCAAAAAACTGGGCGATCCCCGGCATTGCAGATCCCCGGGCGGCGCGATACCTAGAGGAGAGGGCTTCAGTCGGGGATACGGTCGCGTTACGCGTGGGAGGCTGGTACAATGAGACGTCCGGGGACCCCGTGGAAGTGACGGGTACCGTTGCCTTCATGGGACGCCCAGAGTATCGCCTCGTCGGTCCGATGGGTAGGGGATCTGTGGTCAAGGACGGCTTCGTCGCGCGGTTGGACCTGGGCGATAATCGTCAGCTGGTGGTGTCCGAGCGCATGCGGGGTTCGAACGACAGCGCGGGTTTGACTTCGGTGGGTATCGACATAGATAGCCTGGATATTATCGTGCTCAAGGATCGGGTTCACCACCGGGCTTTCTGGGACGATGTCGCAGCGGTGGACTACCCCATTAATGCGCCGGGGATCGGTTTCGCCGATCTTCGGCAGCTGTCCTACGAAAACGTACCCCCGAATACCTTCCCGATCAATCGGTTCGAGTAGTTGGTGTGGCAAGCGGGATGATGCTGGACCCGTCGCTTGTGAGGGCGGGTCCAGTTCCCAACCTCTACGGTTCACCTGCTTTGGCGAAAACCGTTCCGGATTCTTCGGGAAAAGTGCTCGCCCAAGCGGGCACCCACCGCGGAAACGATCGCCACCGCTAGGGCAATCACGGCGAGTTGCAATGCACTCACTGCCGCATAGAGCGGATTGCGGGTAAGGTATACGACCGAGGCCAGGAAGGTCCAAAATCCCCAGAAGGAGAAAGCCGTGGCCTGGACGGTGCGCGCTGTGGCACGGGGAAGAACCTGTGCGGCCACCAGCCCGGTGGCATCTGCCAGCAAGCCTGCGGCCACAATGGCGGCAGACATCACCGGCGTAAACAGGCTGGCGATCGCCCCCATCGCGATGGCCGTCATGGAGATGGCCCACGGGGATCGCACGCGGTCGATGGCGATGGCCATGGAAAAGGCTAGGAATGGGGTAAGGGCCACGAACTTCCCCCCTGGAAGTGGCAACAGGTGCCCGGCGGCATAGAAGAGCCAACCGCCCGAAAATACCACGGCAGCCAACAGGCCCACCGATGATACCCGTTGTGCTGTCATCTGTCCTCCTCGCTATTCTCCGCCGCTCCCTCGACTGCATGCATGCCAACCGGCATACAGCTCTTTCGTGCCTTTGCATACCCGCGATTCCGGCGAGAATAACCCGGCCCGGGAACGCTGTCCCGGGCCGGTGACGTTGCTACCCTTCCACTATCAAGGTGCGTGATGATTACATGGCACGGTCTTGTTGGAACTGCAGATCGTAAAAGTCCCGATACTGTCCGCCCTTGGCCATTAACTCCTCGTGATCGCCGCGTTCCATGACCTGGCCATCATCGATGAGCAGGATCTCATCGGCATCCACGATCGTGGAGAGCCGGTGCGCGATGACAAAGGTGGTGCGACCAGAGGTGATGCGATCCACGGCATCCTGAATGAGCTTCTCCGTTTCGGAGTCCACCGAAGACGTGGCTTCGTCGAGGATGAGGATGCTCGGATCCTTGAGGAATGCGCGCGCGATGGAGACCCGCTGGCGCTGTCCACCGGAGAGGCGCAGGCCTCGCTGCCCGACCTGTGTCTCGTACCCGTTGGGCATATCCACGATGAAGTCATGGGCATTGGCCGCCTTGGCTGCCTCGATCACCTCTTCGTCGGACGCATCCGGTCGTCCGTAGCGGATATTGTAGGCGATAGAATCGGAGAAGAGATAATCGTCCTGCATGACCATGGCGATGGAACTCCTCAGCGCGTAAAGGTCCATGTCTTTTACGTCGACGCCGTCCACCATGATACGCCCTGCCTGTGCATCATACAGTCGCGGTATCAGGCGCACGGTTGTCGTCTTGCCGGCGCCGCTCGGGCCGACCAGCGCGACGGTTCGCTTCGCGGGCACGTGGAAACTGATGCCCTTTAGGATCTCCTCTTCGCCGTATGAGAATTGGACATCTTCGAATTCTACCTCGCCCCGGATCTCGGGTGCCTTGACCGCCTGGGGGCTCGATACGATACTCGGGTGCAGGTCTATATGATTATAGAATCGCTCCATCGCCGCGAAAAATTCACTGAGTCCCTCGGTCATACGGACGAGTTGTAGCAAAGGCGCGCGAAATTGCAGCAGATACCCGTAGAAGGCTACGATGGTGCCCACGCTGATGATATCGCCGATGACGAGATAGCCGCCGTAGCTCATAACCAACAGGATGCCGAGCGCATTCAGGAAGTGGGAGCCCGAAAAGAGCAGGGACATGTACTTCAGCGCCTTGATTCGCGCGCGCGCATGGTTGACCGTTGTCTCCGCGAACCGGCGATCCTCCGATTCCTCGCTGGTGAAGGCCTTGATGACCGGTATTCCCGACAGGTTGTCTTCGAGCCGATCATTCATGATCGCCACGCGACGACGGGTCTCGCGGAAGCCCATGTGCATCCTCTTCAGCAAATGCCACGAGAAGATCGTCAGGAGTGGCACAAAAGTCAGCGCGACCAATGTGAGTGGAACACTGAGGCTCAATAGCACGGCGATTGTACCGATCAGCAGTGTAAATGAGCCGATCAACGCTTCCGGACCGTGATGGATGAACTCCTGATTCTTATCCAGGTCGTTGAGCACGCGCGACATGAGCTCACCGGTCTTTTTGCGATCGTGAAAGCTCAGTGAAAGACGTTGGTAATGTCGGTATAGATCGGTGCGCATGTCGTTTACGATGAGCTGTGCGTACTTGTGCCCCCAGTAGGTCTTTGAACCGTGGATGAGGGCGAAGGCCAGGTACGCGAGGAATGCCCACAGGACCAGGATCATCACATAGCCGAAGTCCCCGGTCGGGATCGCCTCGTCAATGATCGTGCGTAGGATCAAAGGCGGTACCAGCGTGAGGATGGCACCCAGCACGTGAAGCACCTGCAGGACTGCGAACTCCCGGCTAGTCGGGGAGAGATAGTCCTGGAAAAAGCGCTTGACCAAATAGGGATAACTATACGTTCCTTCGAGTTGTCGTTCTTCCTCGATCTCTAGCACGAACATCACCTTTCGCGGAGGAAAGCGGGGTTTTCAGTATTTCGATTAACGAACCTTCGTCTAACACTTATACCATTGGCGAGCGGCTGCCTTCAAGTGTATTGCCGAATCGGGTGGCAACCCGTTGTGGTCCACTCGTCGAATCGCACATCCTTTGGCCGGGGTAGCCTTTTCGCGGGTTTTGCAGATGCCCGAGAGAACCCATGCAAATGCCCACCGGGAGATTGTAATCCGTGACCCGGTGGGCAAGTTCCCTGGACGCGGCCCGCGATCGCGTGTGGCCTAGGTGTTCACATCAAGGTTCGAAAGCCCATGGTATCGGGCCTTCGAACGGAGTGCGAACAATCGGTCAATCTTCCTAAGCCTCGGTTTCCTCCAGTCGGCTCTGGAGTTCAGTCAGCCTGCCCTCGACCTCTTCAATCTTGTCATCCATCTTGTTTACGACCTGAGTGCTCCAATTGAGGGCTTCGCTGGCGCGGCGCTTGAGTTCAGAGGCAAACTCGGCCTTCAGGTTGTCGGCTTCCGCCTGCATGTCTTGTTGCATTTGCTGCGTCTTCTGGCGGAGCTGCTCGCGCGTCTCTTCTCCCTTTTGTGGAGCGATCAGCATCCCGGTGGCGGCTCCGACGAGTGCTCCGACGAACACACCAACGATGAAGTTACCAGATCCATTCCTCATTATTCGCACCTCCCACTTCATCTTACCGAATCTCGCTTTGCCGCGGAAGGTTGGTGCGGGTTTTCGGCTAATGGTTGGCATGGGCGCGGTGGATGAACTCGGCCACTTCCACATACCCCGAAGACCGGGTCCAGGGATCGGGCGGGATGTGCGAAGCGGGAGGCAGTTCGATCCGGAAGGCGTATGTGGGACAAGGCTGTGCGCAGCAATTCCGACGGGGGGCCTCCGCGGTCTCTGGAGGCGCATCAGCGAAGAGGCCCATCATACTGATCTGCAACATTCGGACGCAGAAGTGTCGGGATCCTCTGATAGAGGTGTCTCCTCGCGATGCGGGTGCCGAGACCGACATGGGACGGAGCCCCTCGGTGGTGTTGCGCGGGAAGTGTGTGATCGATCCGGGAGTCTTGCCACGGGCGGGCAAAAAATGGTACCAAGTTGCTGACGCTGGCACCCAGGGAACCGGGAGGGTCGAAGATGCTCGAAGAAGGTACCCGCATCGATGAGTCACCCAAGCGCGCGCTCTGGTCGTCCGAACGCGCATTTATCCTGTCGTCTGCTGCCGCTGCCATCGGCCTTGGAAACCTGTGGAGATTCCCTTACATGGCCGGTGAGCAAGGTGGAGCCGCGTTCATTCTCGCTTATGGAATCGCCATCTTGGCCGTGGGCCTGCCGATCATGGTGCTCGAGTTTGCCCTCGGTCGGCAAAGCCGGGGCAATACCGTGGCCATGTTCCGCTATCTCAATCGCCGGGTGGCCTGGTTCGGCTGGGTCGTCGTGGGTCTTACCACGATCATCATCAGTTACTACCTCGTGATCACCGGTTGGACGTTGGGATACGCATTCGACAGCTTGATCGGCAGTATGCAGCCGTTTGAGCAGTTTGCCGATAGCTACAGATCACTTTGGTTTTTCATCATCACGACCCTGCTCTCGGGGTTCATCGTCGTTCGCGGGGTATCCGGGATCGAGCGTTTTGCCCGCTACATGATGCCCGCCTTGGTTGTGACGGTGGTGGGGTTGGCCGTATACGGGTTCACCCTCCCGGGTCGCGACGAGGCGATTGCTTTTCTCTTCAGCCCCGAGTTCGCCCGCCTTGGTGACCCCGGGCTCTGGCTATTCGCAGTGGGACAGGCGTTCTATTCCCTCACCGTGGGATCGGGATACCTGGTGACCTATGGCAGTTCGCTGGGCCCGTCCGTGATGATAGGCCGCTCGTCGGTGATTATCTCGGCCATCGAGACCACGATGGCACTCCTCGCCGGGTTCATGATTTTTCCCATCGTATTCACGTTCGGCCTTGCCCCTGATGCCGGTAGTGAGCTGGCATTCAATACGCTCCCGGTTGCCTTCGAGGCGATGTGGGGCGGGGTGGTAATCGGGCCGCTGTTTTTCTTCATGTTCTTTGCCGCGGCCCTGAGTTCGTGTGTGGGTGGTGTGAAGGTCATCGCCGCGGCGATGCAGGAAGAAGTACCATTGCCCTACCGCAAGGCCGTGTACGCAACGATTGGCCTTTTACTCCTACTCGGCACCCCGTCCGCATTGAGCTTTACACCCATCCGGCTTTCCATCGCCGGTCGGCCCTTCCTGGACGTGATGGACATGTTCGCCGCGACGCAAATCCTGGTGACGGCGGGCCTCGTCACGGGTGCTGCCATCGCTTGGTTCATCCCAAGGGGGCGTCTCGTGGCCAAACTGGGTGTTCGTTCTCGCCGAGTCGGGCATTTCATCATTACCGTGGGAAGATACCTCCCCCTGGCGGTCCTCGCGATATTCATTATTACGCGAATGATGTAACCAGACATGCCGATTCCCCTCCCCGTACCACCCGAGCGCAGGGTTTTCTCCGGGCAAGACGAAGCCTGCATTGACGGGCCGTTTGCCCGTACGATCGATGGAAGCGGGAGGAGTGCCATGAGACTGGAGAACCTGACCTGGCCGAGCGCCGGCCAAGCGTTGCAGGAAGATCGGGTGGTCGTCATTCCGATCGGGAGTATTGAACAGCACGGGCCGCACCTGCCGGTGGGAACCGATTACTTCGTAGCCGATAGGCTGGGGCGGCTGGTAGCAGAGAAGTCGGACGCGTGTATCGTGATGCCGACTATCCCCTATGGGTATGCCGAGTATCATACCGATTTCCCCGGTACGGTATCGACCGAGCGCTCGGAAACCCTCTTGCGATACCTCGAAGAGTTAACCCGTCCCCTCATTAGACACGGGGCACGTCGTTTTCTCTTCGTGAACGCCCACGGCGGAAACATGACGGCCTTAAACGAAGTATGTTATGTCCTTCGCAATCAGGGTGTCTTCGCGGCGACCCTGCTCTGGTGGGACGTGATTTCCCGCGTGCGACCGGAGTACAGCCCCGCGGGTCATGCGGAATGGATCGAGACAAGCCTCGTCCTCGGTCACGATGAGAATCTTGTCGACATGGATGTGGCGAGCCTACCCAAGGCCAGGGCGCTGGGGCCGAGGGAGTTGTCCCTCGTCGATCCACACACCCTTGAGTTTCGTGGAGTTCCCTTGCATATTCGCCTGCGCACCATGGATTTTTCCGAAACCGGCGACATGCCAGAACCCAACCTGACGCCGGGAGGCGACCCGACGATACCGCCCACCGAGGCTTCACGCGAGATCGGTGAAACCATCTACAGCGAAGTATCCGATTACATCTGCGCGCTGATACCGGTGCTGCAGCGAGTCGATCCCGACATGTTCGATTAGCCTGCTCGCCCCGGGGAGAGCGGTGTTCTCCCCGGGGCAGCGGATGGCTTATTGGATGAGGAACTCGGTAAAATATACGTCTTCGACGCGAAGCGGTTCCAGGATGGTATTGACTCTTCGTTTGATTCGAGCCGCAAGTGTCTCGAGGCCTTCGGGTTCTTGTACTTCGGCAAGATCGGTATGTCGGATGATGCGGAGTATTTCGCCCCGGACCAGGCTGCTGTGCTCCGACAATACCTCTGCCGCCTCATCATTTTCGAGCAGGAGGTCAACCTCCAGCTGGATATAGCGTTCCTGCCCCGGAACGTCGGTGCGGATGTTGGTGACGATACTGCCCACCTCGTAGAGGCTTGCGCGCCCGGACGACTCCCCAGCAGTCCCTGCTTCTTCCGCTTCCGGCCAGTAGGCGTTCAAGAGGACCCCCGCGGCCACGCCCCCGAGCAGTATCGCGAGTATGAGCGCTCCGCTGCCAATGGTGGCGAGCCATCCATTGCCGTCGTTCTTCCGCTTGTTTTCGCCGGTACCCTCGATGATTACCGCCCCCAAAGTCCAACCACGGACCCACCATCGGCACGAGATGTTCCCCTTACATAAGATTATCGTCAAATGGGCTCCATGATTTTAGTATCGAAGGGGAATCGAGGGCATCTCGCGTCAATCTAATTGAGGATCGAGGGCATCGCGCAATCCGTCGCCAACCATGTTGATGGCCAACACACACAGGGTAATGGTCGTGCCCGGAAAGGCCACGAGCCACCAGGCACGCCGAATGTACGCCCGGGATCCCGCCAGCATGGACCCCCACTCCGCCGTAGGCGGGGGCGGTCCCAGCCCGAGGAAGCTGAGTGCGGCGGCGGATAGAATAGCGCTGGCCACGCCCAAGGTAGAGAGGACGATGATGGGAGAGGCAATGTTTGGTAGGATGTGGCGGAGAATGAGCCGCGCATCACCCATGCCCTGTGCGCGGGCAGCCAGGACGTACTCCTCCTGCTTTGCCGCGAGGGTACTCCCACGCACCAGCCGGGTGTACATCGGGATAGATGCAATCCCGATGGCGATCATGAGGTTGGTCAGGCTGGGCCCCAGCACGGCCACGATTACGATAGCCAGGAGAATTCCCGGGAAGGCCAGCAACACGTCCATTGCCCGCATGATCACGTTGTCGACGTGCCCTTCCACGTACCCGGCGATCAAGCCCAGGATCGTTCCCGTGATGGCTGCGATACCCACGGAGACCAGCCCGACCTGCAAGGAAACGCGTCCACCGTACATTATGCGGCTGAATACGTCTCGGCCCAGGGGATCCGTGCCGAAAAGATGCTCGGACGAGGGCGCCTGCAGGCGCTCCGCCGAAACATCATACGGATCGTATGGAACCAGCCACGGGGCACCCGCGGCGCTGATGATGAACAGGACCAGGATCAGCGCACCTACCAGGGCGCCTCGATGCTTCAGGAAACTGGTGAACACGTGTCGTGCCCGGGAAAATGTCTGCTCGTCGTCGCGCGGCTCCGTTTTCACGGGGCACCCCCCTTCAGTCGTAGCGTATCCTCGGGTCCAGGTAACCGTACAAGAGGTCTACGGCCAGGTTCACCGCGAGATAGCCCAGGGCGATATATAGCACGATTCCCTGCACCAATGGGTAATCCCGCGCATTGAGGGAATGGAGAAGTAGCGTTCCCAGGCCCGGCCAGGTGAAAACCTGTTCGATGATGATCGTGCCCGCGAGGAGCGCACCGAACTGCAGTCCGATGATGGTCACCACGGGAATAAGAGAGTTCTTCAAGACGTGCCGATATATGACCGTGCGCTCGTTGAGCCCTTTCGCCCGGGCCGTCCGGACGAAATCGCGACGTATGACCTCCAGCATCGACGATCGGGTCATGCGGGCCAGTATGGCCGCGGCGCGCACGCCGAGGGCGATGGTCGGCAGAACTAGGTGGCGAAGGGTTGCTGCGCCGGAGGAAGGGAACCATCCCAGCGTGACGGCGAAGAGGAATATCAGGAGTAGTCCAAACCAAAATCCCGGGATGCTCACGCCCAGCATGGCACCGACCATTACCACGTTATCTAGGCTGCGGCGGTGAAAGACGGCGGCGATCGTACCGGATCCCAGTCCGAGCAATATTGCCAGGGACATCCCGGCTGCCGCCAGTTGAAGCGTGGGCGCGATACGATCCGCGATCTCCCTGGCGACCGGTCTGTTGGTACGGAGCGAATGACCCAGGTCTCCGCGCAACGCGCCCGAGATGAAACGCCAGTACTGGGTCGGGAGAGGGTCGTTCAGACCCAGGCGCTCACGCCATTCCTCCAGTACTGCCGCCTCGGCTTCGTCGCCGGCGATCAGCCGAGCGGGGTCCCCGGGGGCGAGATGGAGCATGCCGAATACGAGCACGGACACGCCGATCAACACCGGAAGGGCACTAAGTAGGCGTCGGAGGACATAGGTGGTCACGAGAGATCCTCCTCAGTGGGCGCCCGGCTGGGGGGCCGGGCGCACCGGGTGAAGGCGATCTGCTTCACTAATCATTCAGCCACATGTCGTGCAACAGCCAGTTGCCACGATGGTCAATGGCGAAGCCCTCCACATTTTGGTTGACGGCCACGTACTCCGTGAGGATATATATAGGCGCCTGTACTGCCTGCTCCACGACAAAACGCTGTGCTTCCGCCGCATATTCGAGGCGCTGCTCGGGATCCATGGTATGGCGTTGCTTCTCCACGAGCCTATCGAGTTCGTCGTCACGGATGTGATGCCGGTTGATTCCCGCTCCACCGGCCTGGCTGCTGTGGAAGACCCGGTATAGCCAGTCCGGATCGTTTGACGTACTGTATCCCATCAACGCCGTGTGGTGACGACCATCGGCCAAATACTCGAGTACGGTGCCCCATTCGTAATTCTCGATTTGCACGTCGACGCCCAGCTCCCGCCATTGGGCCTGTAACATCTCTGCCGTGAGGACCCAGTGGTCGAAGGAAGTGAGGTACAACGTGATTTCCAGCGGCTCCCCATCGCGCGTGCGCACCGAGTTGCCGGACTCCAGGGTCCACCCGGCGTCGTCGAGCAGTTCCCCGGCGCGCTCGAGGTCGTGGGAATAGCTGATCTGTTCGACACCATCCCAGTATCCCCACATCGTGGGCGGGAGGGGGCCGTGGGCTTCTTCGGCGCGACCATCCGCTGCCACGTCGATGATGGCAGGCTTGTTGATCGCGTAGGATAGTGCCTGGCGCACACGCAGGTCATCCATCGGTTCGCGTTCGTGGTTGAATAATACGTGCATGGAGACCCCGCCCCGGGGGTAGGAGAAGATCTCGAAATCGGGGTCGTCCTTGAAACGATCCACTTCCGTCGATGGGAGGCTCGTGATGTGGATTTCTCCGGTCTCGAGAGCGGCGACACGTGTGGCGTCCTCCATGATGTAGCGGAGTTCTAGGGCATCGGGATAGGCCGCCCCCTGGTTCTCGTAGAATGAGGGCGCCCAGGCGTATTCTTCGTTGCGGACGAGGCGAATATTTTGGCCGGTCGTCCACTCGTCGAAGCGATATGGACCGACACTGCCGGGGTTACGGCCGTAGTCGTCGCCAAATTCCTCCACCATTTCCGGGTCGACGGGTTGGGCCCAGGAGCGCCAACTCACCCAATTCATCAGGGGCGCAAAGGGCTCCTCCATCTCGATACGGAGCGTGTAATCGTCTTCAATCACGAGCTCCCCGAGGGGGCCCATGCGGCCGAGCGCAACCTCGTGCCCGGGCTCGAGAATCCGGCTCCAGCTTTCCTTTAAGGTTTCCGCGTTCAACGGTATGCCGGAGTGGAATATGACATCCTCGCGCAGTGAGAGGGTCAGGGTCTTCCCATCGTCCGATATGTCCCACTCTTCTGCCAGATGGGGGATGAAGTCACCGGTCTCGGGATTGCGCTCGAGGACGGGATCACCGATACGGTCCAGAACGCCCACCGTTGCGGCGGCCGTGGTCGCGTGCGCATCGAGCGTGGGCGGCTCCTCACTGTAACCGATCACGACTGTTCCGCCCCGGCGCTCGTCGACTTCTTCCTCGGGTGTCGGCTCTTCTGTAGCCGGGCTGGCACAGCCAAAAGCGGCTATCGCGATGATGGCGATGGCGGCAAACATGGCGGCACAGCGGCACATCTTGTGGGAAAACAAGTTCCGATCGCCTCCTCTTATCAGGGAGCCCTGGCGGGCTAATGTACAGTTTACCCCTTTAACCCAGTGTTCCCGCAATAGATAATGAGAAACCTATCTGCAACTTTTGGCCCGGGGGTTTCGCCTGCCATTTGCCCCTTTCGTCTGTTTGCTTCTTGCGTCTTGCGATATCATGGATGCGCAACGCCCAGGGCCTATTGTCGGGTGTAAGCGGGAGAGGACCCAAAGTATGCAGAAAATCGCAAGCACTTATCCGCTACCGTTCTTTTTTGCCGGGACTTACTTGTTTTCTTGGACCTGTTTCTTCCTTGCTGCGAATGGAGAGGGCGTCTTTGGGCCGCTGGTGCTCCTGGGTGGTTTTGGCCCACCGCTGATCGCATTGCTGACGGCCCATCTTTGCGGGGGCAGCGGTCTTGCCGATCTCCTTCGCGGTATCCTGCGCTGGCGAGTGGCGGGGAAATGGTATGCCTTCGCACTGCTGCTGCCGCCCGGACTATATGCCCTTGCAATGCTTGTCCTATGGTTTTTCGGTGACTACATGGTCCCTGCCGGGGCTCCATCGATTGGGGTGTACCCGCTGATGTTGTTGGGCGTGGCACTCATCGGTGGAGGGCAGGAAGAGGTCGGTTGGCGCGGCTTTGCGCTACCCCGCTTGCAGCGGCATATGCAACCCCTGACGGCGAGTATTGTGCTGGGTCTTCTGTGGGTGGTTTGGCATTTGCCATTGTTCTTCATGCCCGGGACACCCCAGGTTGCCATTCCCCTTTTGCCGTATGTCGTGTATACGCTGGGGATTTCCATCATCATGACATGGCTTTTCAACGCGTCCGGGGGCAGCACATTGCTGGCCATCCTGTTTCACGCGGGCGTGAACGTGCCCTCGGCCTGGTATCCCCTTGGGCTTTGCGTTGGGGGCCTGAATTCGGCGGGTTTGCTGGCCCTCTTGGTTTGGATCGTGGTCACGATTCTCGTGCTTCGCAACGACACCTACCTCGGTGGATCTCAATAAGGTGGCCTCGATGTTTAAGGGCCTCGCATGGCTCGGCGCCCCGGGGGATCTGCAAATCCCCCGGGGCGCCGGACGCGAAGCGGTAGCCCTACGATGGTCTCGCCTTTCGCGGTTACACCTTGAACATGGCCACCTTTTCCCGCAGATCCCGGGCGACACCCGAGAGCGTCTGGGCGGATTCGGTGACCTCGGACAGTGAAGCGTTGAGTTCTTCCACGGAAGCGGCCACTTCCTCCGAGGCCGAAGCATTATCCTGTGAGACGGCCTGTACGGATTCGATAGAGGAAGCCATTTGCTCGGCACCGGCGGCCATCTCTTCCGTGGCAGCGGTGTTCTCTTCGGTGATGGTCGCCACGGATTCGACGGATTCGGCCATGCGCTGGCTCGCTTCGGCGATGCCATCGGCACCCTCGGACATCTCTCCGACCTTGGTGGTGACCTCCTGGATCACGTTGAGGATTTCCTGCAGGGCCGTGGCCGCTTCTCCGGCACGCTCTACGCCTTGCGCGGTCGACTCTCCGCCGCGGTCCATGGCCTCTACAGCCTTGGAGGTGCCGTCCTGGATCGTATGGATCAGTTCGGATATTTCCTTGGCCGATTCGCCCGCTCGCTCGGCCAGCTTGCGTACTTCGTCGGCGACGACGGCAAACCCGCTGCTGCTTTCGTCGGCACGGGCTGCCTCGATGGCGGCGTTGAGGGCCAGCAGGTTTGTCTGGCGCGCGATGTCCGTGATGACCTCGGTGATGTCGCCGATCTTGTCTGATGATTCACCGAGCTTGTGGATTTGCTCAGAGGCGTCCACGGAGGTTTCGCGGATATCCTCGATGCGGGAAACCATGTCGCGGATGATCCCACTGCCCTCGTCGGCGGTTTCCTCGGCGCTCTGGGCCACTTCCAGCGAACTCGTGGCGTTCCTCGCGACGTCATCGATGGACGATACCATACCCTCGACAACCGTGAGCATTTCCTGGGCCCGAACCGACTGGTCCTGTGCGCCCGTGGAAATCTGGTCGATGGCGGTGCGCAACTGCTCCACCACCTGGCTCGCCTCTTCGACGG
>PUNF01000177.1 GCA_003552525.1 Clostridia bacterium
ACTTCCCGAGCGGCACCATGGGCTCATCCCCGTCAACCTCGAGGCACTGAATCGGGGACGGGAAATCTTCGAATCGCAAGTCTGACCGCCTGACGCCCCTCCCGGGAGGTCTGGCAGTCGAGGGAGGACACCAATGGGCAGTTCAGAGGGTGGGTTGACCCGCTTACCCGAACGGGTAGGGCTCGAGGAGGTAGAACGCCTGATAGCGAGCCTCGTGGGGATTGAGGCTTGTCGGGTCGTGGCGAACGACTGGGGTGCACTTGAAGAGGTTCACGTGTTGATCGGACCGGATCGCCACCCCAAGCAGGCCGTCCGCGATATCGAAAGCGCGCTGGCGGCCCGTTGGAAGTTGCGGGTTGATCACAAGAAGATCAGCGTGGCGCAGATCGGAGCGGCGTCAGCGGCCGATGAGCCCACCCCCGCGCACACTCGACATGGCGCGCCTTTCGTGCTGGAGATGCTGCGAACTTCCAACCGCCTCGATGAGGGGTGTCTCGAGGTCTCCGTTATACTTGCGTCCGGTGGGAGTGGTGCCAGGGGTGAAGGCCAGGCCTCCAGTAGGGCGCCCCATCGATACAACCTCAATCCGTTCGCAGAGGCCACCCTCATGGCGGCGGACCAGCTGATGGATGGGGATATCCCGCTTGCGCTCGAGAACATCGAGATCCTCCGGATGTCCCAATGCGAAGTCATCGTCTGCTTGCTGTCCCCTGCCGCGATGCCCGCTTCCGACATCGGGTGCTATGTCGGTGCGGCCGTGATTCGCGAGGGCGATAGAGGCAGAACCGCCGTCAGTGCAACGCTGGCCGCGATCGAACATGGCCTGCGTGATGGTTGGGATGTGTCGCACGACGGGTCCGGCTCCTGAGTTGAGCCTCTACCAACTGGCGGTTTCGACCGACTATTCGGTCGTTGAACAGTAGATTGATTTCCACGACCCCGCTCGTGCCGTCAACGGTCGGGGTCGTGCCTTGGCTTGATGTGTGTCGAAGGTGGGGGGCGATGCCTTGAGTAAAGAGACGGATGCCTATCGCGGTAAGCTGGTGCGGGTGAGCCACGTCAGAGAAGGTGATCGCACCTGGGAAGTTGTGCGCATGGGCGATGTAGCCGCAATTCTCGCGCTGGATGAGCAGGCTTCATGTGGGCTACTGGTTGAGCAGAACCGCCCCGCCCTCGGGGGAACCACGTGGGAAATCCCCGCGGGCCGCGTTGAGCCGGGGGAAGCGCCTGAGGACTGTGCAGTGCGCGAGCTGGCCGAAGAAACGGGATATCGCGCGGTAGAGCTGCGTAAGATCGCCGTATTCCATACCTCTCCGGGTTTCACCGATGAGCGGGTGCACCTCTTCGGAACCCAGGGGCCGCGTCCCCTTGAACCTGCCACCCCGGCAGAAGAGGGGGAAATCCACAGGCACCGGTGGGCTTCGCGTGCGGATTTTTGCGCCAGTCATGATGCCAAGACACTGATCGCGCTGGCACATTGGATTTCCGTGACGGATTAGTATCTTCACGTCGGATTCTGTCGCACAGTGTTTTTGCAGCGCGATACAGGTGGTATCATTGGAACGATCGATGCATGGAACGGGTAATCGTGGGCCAATTGGGAAGGGAGATGGTGTCGAGATGAAGATCGGCATCCCAAAAGAGATCAAGAGTAATGAACATAGGGTATCGATGACCCCCGCGGGCGTCGCAACCCTCGTCGGTGATGGCCATAGCGTGTTCGTGGAGACCACCGCCGGGGATGGCAGTGGGTTCGCGGACGAAGTTTACCGCGAGGCAGGTGCCGAGATCCTCGATGGGCCAAAGGCGGTATTCGATGCGGCCGACATGATCGTCAAAGTCAAGGAACCGCTACCCCCCGAGTATGACCTCCTGCAACCCGGGCAGATCCTTTTCACCTACCTGCATCTCGCCGCGGAGGAAGCACTCACCAAGGTCTTAATGGAGCGCAAAGTTGTTTCTATCGCTTACGAGACGGTGGAGCTCGCGGATGGTAGCCTTCCGCTTCTGACCCCCATGAGTGAAGTTGCCGGCCGGATGGCCACCCAGGTCGGTGCAGAAATGCTCGAAAAACACCACGGTGGGGGTGGAGTCCTGCTCGGTGGCATCCCGGGCGTGAACCCGGCCAAAGTCTGCGTGATCGGCGGGGGGATCGTGGGCACCAATGCCGCCAAGATGGCCGTGGGACTGGGTGCTCGTGTCGTCATGTTCGACATTGATGCAGGCAGGCTCCGTTATCTCGACGACATTTTTGGTGGTAGAGTGGAAACGCGCATGAACAACCCGTGGGTCCTCTCTGAGGAACTAGAGGATACCGACCTTTTGGTTGGTGCGGTATTGGTACCCGGCGCGAAGGCCCCGAAGCTGGTGACTGAAGATATGGTTAAGGCGATGCCGGCGGGATCCGTCATCGTCGACGTTGCCATCGACCAGGGCGGTTCCGTGGAGACGATTGACCGTGTGACCACCCATGCCGATCCGACGTACGTGGTTCATGGCGTCGTCCACTACTCGGTCGCCAACATGCCCGGTGCGGTACCCCGGACTTCTACCATCGGCTTGACCAATGTTACACTCCCTTACACACGGGAGCTGGCATCGAGGGGCTGGAAAGAGGCACTGCAGCGCGACCCGAGCCTGGTACCCGGGATGAATGTTCTCGAAGGCCATGTCGTTTACGAAGCCGTCGCCAGGGCGCACGATCTTCCGTATACGCCGATCGAAGAAGTCCTCTAACGCAAATCGGCGGCAATGCGCCGATGGACGGGTTTGGGACGACACGCGTAGATCGTCACCCTCGTGGGGCCGCCGTCGAACCGGTGTAGGTCCCGGTGGCCCCGGGTGGTGATCGCGAGAGGGGGAGATGCGCTTGCGCTCATACGATCCGATCGCGGAGTATATTGACTACCTGAGCATCGAACGCGGACTGGCGCGAAACTCCCTCGCCGCATATCGGCGCGACCTTGATGCCTTTGTGCAATTCCTCGAAATTGACTCTTCGGAGTCCGAAACGGCAACGCTTCCCTCGATCCTGGCCGGGGTTGATCCCGCGACCGTGGGTGCCTACGTGGTGCATATGCGTACAACGGGGTTGGCGATCTCCACCGTGACCAGGCGACTGGCAGCCCTGCGCGGTTTTTTCAACTACCTCGTCGCGGAAGGTGATTTGGAACGGAATCCGGCGCGGGATGTCGACGTTCCAAAACCCGAGGAAAAGCTCCCCGCCATTCTCACCGTCGAGGAGATCGATCGTTTCCTCGCGGAACCATCCCAGGCGACGCTTTTGTCCTACAGGGACCAGGCCATCCTGGAGCTGCTGTATGCCACGGGGATTCGCGTTACCGAGCTGGTGGATCTCGATTCGGACAGCGTGCATCCCCAGCGCCGCGAGCTAAGATGCATTGGAAAGGGCAATCGAGAGCGCATCGTTCCACTGGGCGAGATGGCCGTCAATGCCCTGGAGCGGTACGTCTTGCGGTCCCGTCCGCGCCTACTTGGCAGCTCCCGCAACCGGGCCCTATTTTTGAATCACCGTGGTGGCCGGCTTTCCCGGCAGGGTGTATGGCGGATTGTCTCCAGGCGTGCAGTAGAGGCGGGTATATCGAAAAAGGTCAGTCCCCACGTGCTCCGTCACTCGTTTGCCACGCATTTATTGGAAAACGGTGCGGACCTGAGGGCCGTCCAAGAATTGCTTGGGCACGCGGACATCGCGACCACCCAGATATATACACATCTTACGGGAGGACATCTTCATGATGTCTATCGCGACAGCCATCCCCGTGCATAATGACGCGGTTGAAGCGCGATCACCGCGGTGTTACGATTGCCCTTGACCACACCGTGGATCGGATGGTGCACGAATCGGTGGACGCATCTTCGCTAGTTAACTTCTTCCGCGGAGGGGAAAGACTGAAGCGACGGAGGAGATGCAATGTTCTTTGACCTTCAACAGTTGCCGTTTATCGTTCCCGGGCTCCTGGGTGCTCTCATGATACACGAACTCGCCCACGGCTACATGGCTTATTCCCTCGGGGATCCCACGGCGAAGGCGGCGGGTCGGCTCACGTTGAATCCGATTGCACACCTGGACCCGATTGGTACGCTCATGCTGTTGGTTTTTCGATTCGGATGGGCGAAACCGGTTCCGATCAATCCGATGTATTTTTCCGATCGCAGGCGTGGCATGCTTCTGACCAGCCTGGCAGGCCCGGCGACGAACTTTCTCGGTGCCACGGTGGCCGCGTACGTGATCTTGCAGTTTGGGTCCGCCGGGTCGTGGTTCACGCTGCTCATGTACTATTTCCTCATGTACAATCTCTGGTTTGGCCTGTTCAACCTATTGCCGATTCCTCCCCTGGATGGGTCACACATTCTCAAGTCCCTGGCCTCGTACGGGTCGGGCCTGTGGCATTTTATGCAGCAAATGGACCAGTACGGTTGGTTGGTGCTGATGCTGCTCCTGTTCTTGCGAGTGATTCCGCGCCTGCTTGGACCCGTAGCGGATGCCATGCAGGTGTTCATCTTTTCGGTTGTGTCCCTGGTGGTCATCTAGATGGTGAAAGGGGAACCGATGCAGGCGCGAGAAAATGATGCACAGCTGCTAGAACGCCTGCGCAGTATGCTGCAGGATCTCGACTCCCTCCGCCGGCGCGATCCCGCTGCCTATCGGGAACAGATCGTATCCGTGCAGTTGATGCCGTGGGTAAGGGACGTCGGCCAATCCTGGGAATTCGAAGAGGAATCCGGGATGGATCAAAAGGCCGACTTGATCCGCATTCTCGCGGATCTTCTTGACAAAAAAAGTGCGGCGCTGGTCCATGAAGATGGCGAGGAAGAGCGAACACCGGCGGAGGAAGAGGAGGAGAGGTCTGAAGAACTCTTCCAGCATCTTTTGGAGTTCAGCCGGTATCGCGAGGTCGCGCGGGAGCTCGACCGGCGTGCGGAGCGCATGCGCCAATCCCATGCTCGCATTCCACCCGAGGTGATGGAGTGGGAGCGCGTGCTGGCGGACATCGAGGGAGCCGACCTGGGCGAGCTGGTAGCGGCCCTGGAGGGTCTGCTTTCGCGCGAAAATGAAACAGAGCCCGAGACCATACCGCGCGAACGTGTCACGGTCGAAGGTTGCATGCGACGTATACGTGGCATACTGGGCACCTCGTCCGGCCGGGTGAACTTTGCCGACCTATTCCCGCGGGGCGGCGGTAGAAGTCTCTTCGTCGGAACGTTCATCGCGCTGCTGGAATTGATCCGACGCCGCGAGATTCGCGTCGCGCAAAGGGATCGATTCGGCGATATCCAGGTATTCACGATAGACCCGGTACCCGACGAAGGTGAAGAGGAATGACCGCCGCGGATGGACGACTGATCGGAGCCCTGGAGGCTTGCTTATTCGCCTCGCCGGAGCCGATCGGCCTTGAGGTATTGGCCGAGGTGCTGGACCAGGAAGCTCGGGAGGTTGACCGGCTCATCGACTGCCTGCAGGCTCGTTATGCACCCGTGGAGTGTGGCGTCAAGATCATCCGTGCCGGGGGAAAGGTCCAAATTCGCACCAAGGAAGAGTACGGAGAGATCGTGGCCCGCTTCCTTGAACCGGAAGGGGAGACGCTCTCGCCGGCAGCACTCGAGACCCTCGCCCTGGTGGCGTATAAGCAACCGATTACCAGGCCGGAAGTGGATGTCTACAGAGGTGTGCAGAGTGCGCATCTCCTTCGGCGTCTCGAGGTGGAAGGGTTGATCGGCGCGGTTGGTCGCAAGGATGCGCCCGGTCGCCCGAAACTCTACGGCACCACGGAGCGTTTTCTCCTGCAATTTGGCCTCGACGACCTCGGGCAACTCCCTCCCTTGCCCGATTCGTCCGAAAAAGGGATGGATGAGCAAGGGTAGTCGGCGGAAGGATACATCCCCCGCTTTCGTGGTTTCGATATGTCACGGGAGAGGTAGACATAACCTATCGATGCGCGGTCCACGGCTACCTTGCATTCGTTGACGGGCAAAGGGAGATGTGAGAAGGTGGCATTTGATCGCCCGCGGCCGAGGATCGCGCAGGCGATGATTCGCGACAGGATCCCTGGCCATTGCCTGCACGTGGTACGGCCGTTACACGGTGAAAGAGAGGAGAGGATTAATCGTGAGTGCTGAATTGATCGAGGTATCCGACGATAGCTTCCAGGAGGATGTGGTTGAATCCGATCTTCCCGTCCTGGTGGATTTCTGGGCGGATTGGTGTGCCCCCTGTCGGATGATTGCCCCGGTGATCGAAAAGATTGCCGCAGAGAACGCGGATCGGCTCCAGGTCGCCAAGGTCAACGTTGACGAGAATCAAGGGATCGCCGCGAATATGGGGGTCATGAGCATCCCGACGCTTATCCTGTTCAAGGACGGTGAACCCGTCGCCCGGATGGTCGGGTTCTCGTCGAAGGAAGAATTGCAGGCCCAGTTGGACGCACATCTGTAGCATTCGATTTCACCTCAATTGCGGTCGATCCCGGCAATTTTCACCGGGGTCGACCGATCCCTTCTCGTGACAACGCTTCCCAAACACCACGGGATGCCCGCCTTCCAATCTCGCCCTTCCCCGTGCAAGGTGTTAGAATTGGGAGCGAAGGATTTTCGTAGATATCGAAAATGGAAAGGGGTAATAGTATGTCCCCCGAAGAAAAACTCGAGGCACTCGGATACGCTGTTCCGGAAGTCCCGGCACCCCTCGCGGCTTACGTGCCCGGCACGACCACGGGGAACCTGCTTTATACATCGGGGCAGCTTCCGACGGTCGAAGGCGTGCTTCACCACGTGGGTCAGGTTGGAGCCGATCTCACCCCGGAGGAGGGTTACGAAGCTGCCCGTCTCAGTGCCCTCAATTGCCTGGGTGTGATAAAAAGTCACCTGGGGGATCTCGGCCGCGTGCGCCGGATCGTGAAGGTCACGGGATTCGTAAGCTCCACTCCGGATTTCACCGGGCACCCCGCGGTGATCAACGGATGTTCCGAACTCCTCGGGGAAGTGTTTGGCGATGCCGGAGCGCACGCCCGTGCTGCTGTTGGTGTCGCGGCGCTGCCCAACGGGGCAGCGGTGGAAATCGAGATGATCGTAGAGTTCGAATGAAGTACATACGGGGGTTCGGGGAATGCGATTGGATGCCTATTTATCCAGCGCCGGTGTCGCGTCTCGGCGTGCTTCGCAGGAGATCATTCGATCCGGCCGCGTGAGGGTGAATGGGAGGATCGCCCGTCGACCAGGACGGCGGCTAACCGGGGGCGAGACCGTGTGCGTCGACGGCAAACCGGTGGTTCCTCCGATGACTCGCACGTACGTCGCACTGCACAAGCCCAGGGGTTACCTGACAACCGCCGAGGATCCTAGGGGTCGTCGGACGGTCCTGGACCTTGTACCGCGATCCCCCCGGCTGTTTCCCGTGGGAAGGCTCGATGCGGATACATCGGGCTTGTTGTTGATGACCGATGATGGGGATTGGGCCGCTGAGATCGAACATCCTCGAGGGGCGATTCCACGTGTCTACGAAGTTTGCGTGCGTGGGGTGATATCTTCATCTGCGCTCGCGGACTTGCGGGCCGGGATTCCCCTGGCCGACGGAGTGGCACGGATTGAGCGCATTCGACCCCTCGAGAATGGGGGGGATCCGGATCATAGCCGCTGGAGGATCGTGATGACCGAGGGGCGATACCGGGAGATTCGCCGCTTGATGGCGACGGTTGGGCACCCGGTTGTTGCTCTTAGGCGTGTAGGGTTTGGTTCCGTGCACCTGGGTGATCTTCCACCTGGAAAGTGGCGTTCGCTTCGCCCCGGTGAAGTGCGAGAACTGGCCCGCATGGCGCAGCGGGGCGCAAGGTGATGGACGCGACCAAGGCCCGACTAGAGAGTGAGGAGAATGCGGTGCAACAACGCGACGATCGGTTGAGATTCCTAGAAGAGCTTCGATCTCTCGAGGCGGTTCGGGCTCTTAGGTGCGATCCAGGCCGCCCCTTTAGTTCCGCTGAACACGCGGAGATTAGGGCCGGCTATACCACCGACATATACTTCATCAAGAGCCTGGAGATACTCGAGAGTCTAGGCCTCGATGAGACGCCCGTCACTGCCGAGGTTTTCGCAAGCCGACCCGGGATTCTCTGTGGTATCGATGAGGCGGTTCGCCTCCTCGAGGATCGCGTGGACGAGGCCTGGGCATTACCCGAGGGTAGTGCTTTTGACAAGAAGGAGGTCGTGCTCCGAATACGGGGAAGTTACGGCGGATTTGGCATCACCGAAACGCCCCTGCTCGGATTACTGGCTTCGTCCAGTGGTTGGGCGACCCGGGCAGCCGAGATCAAGACTGCTGCCGGTGACAAGCTCGCCGTGTGTTTTGGCGCTCGCCATCTGCATCCCGCAGTGGCACCGGTCATGGAACGTGCGGCACTGATCGGTGGAATGGACGGCTGCAGTTGTATACTGGCCGCGCGCATGGCCGGAACCATGCCCATGGGTACGGTCCCGCATGCGGCCATTCTCATCGCGGGTGATACGGTGACCATTGCAGGTACGTACGATGCGATCATGCCCGACGGTGAATCGCGCACGATACTGGTCGACACCTTCAAGGATGAAGTGGAAGAATCCCTGCGAGTTGCCGATGCGCTGGGTGATCGACTCGATGCTGTGCGTCTCGATACCCCTTCTGAGCGGGGCAGGGTCACCCCGGAACTCGTGCGCGAGGTTCGTGCGCGCCTGGATATGGCAGGCTACGGATCGGTGAAGATCTTTTGCTCTGGCGGCCTTGATCCGGATCGGATACAGGTTCTCTCCGAGGCCGGAGCCGATGGTTTTGGCGTGGGAAGCTACGTCGCTTCTGCACCGGCGATCGACATGACCATGGACATCAAGGAAGTACGTGGGGAAGCCGTTGCGAAGCGCGGTAGAATCCCGGGGTTGTCCGATACGGAACGGCTCACGCGCGTGTTGTAGGTAACCGGGATCGAAGGGCGAAAACAGAAGACAAGGGCATCGCTGTGGCGATGCCCTTGTCTATGCAAATCTATGTGGGTCTCGACTTACTCTTCCAACGCGATGCACTCGGTGGGGCAGGCCTCGATGGCCTCCTCGATGGAAGCACGCAGATCCTCAGACGGCTCCTCGTTGATGACGTACGCTAGACCGTCGTCCCGCATTTCGAAAACCTCGGGGCAAATGGTCTCACAGATACCGTCTCCGATACACATGTCTTGGTCTATGACGGGTTTGATGGCAATTCCCTCCTTCTCGAGGCGCTAAGACGCCCGGATAAGAATCGGATTCGCCACAATTTTAATCCCGGGCCCCTTTCGTGTCAAGGAATCCCAGCCGGCATCAACGTGTGCGTTCGCCTGTAAGGGTCGCCCCACCCATTGTAACGGCCACGATAATTGGACTATAATCAAGCCGACAATTGCAGGGTAGCCCTACGGGTGCCACCGTCGCTCACGCGCGGTGGAGAATAGGGAAGATCAGTGAGTGTCGGCATTCGACACGACTCTGACGCGGTCCCGCCACTGTGATCATCTCCCCCGGGGATGTAAGCCAGGAGACCTGCCCGTTGGGAATTCGTCCGCCTCCCGAGGAGAGGGGCGTCGAATTCGTCCAGGCCCACAGACCAAAACCACCTCCTCGAGGAGGTGGTTCTTCTTTATGGACATCTGGCTGCCCTCGATAGATATCATGAGAGGATATGGTGATATCCATGCAGAGGCACAGATGGATTCTTGTCATCACGCTAATCTCGATTTTGATTGCTGTTTTCGGTTGTGGCGCGGAGCCCCCGGTCGAAGACGAAGAGCCCGTCGCCGAGGAAGAGGCTGCGCCGGAGCCGGGTGGAACCGACTACCCGCTCGACATCACCGATGATGCCGGGCGCTCGGTTTCCATACCGCGCCAACCCGAGCGGGTCGTCTCCTTTGCCCCGAGCAATACAGAGATCCTGTTTCACCTGGGGATCGGAGATACCCTCGTGGCCGTGGACGACTTCAGTGATTGGCCGGCCGAAGAACTGCAGGCAATTCCCAACATCGGTGGCGTCGAGAATCCCAATTACGAGACCATCCTGGAGCGAGAGCCGGACCTGGTCTTCACGATCGGCGGGACGGATGAGTTCGTGAGCCGGCTTGCGGATTTGGGCATCGAATCCGTGGTGATACAACCGCGGACGTTCGACGATATCTACGACAGTATCCTGCTCGTCGGTCGCATCATGAACGTCCCGGAAATCGCCGAACAAGTGGTTGCCGATATGCAGGAAGAGGTGGACGAGGTTGCCGATCTAGCAGCGCAGATGCCCGAGGAGGATCGGCCGAAGGTGTTCTTCGAGGTGTGGCCCCAGCCGCTGATGACCGCGGGTCCAAACTCGTTCATCGGGTTCCTGATCCAAACGGCCGGCGGCCGATTGATCTCGGATGATGTCGAGGGGGACTGGGTGGAATTTAGCCTCGAAACCCTGGTGGATCGAGATCCCGATGTTATTCTCACGACGTTTAGCGAGACCGTGAGTGAATTGAAGAGGGGCGAGCGCGCGGGTTGGGAAGATGTTACCGCCGTTGAGAAAGAGGCCCTTCACAAGGTCGAGGTCGAGCAGGTGACGCACCCGAGTCCCCGGATCGTGGAGGGACTCCAGGCGATTGCTCGGATCCTACACCCCGACAAGTTCGATTGAGCGTGAAGAAGGGGATGTCCAGTTGAAGGACTCGGGGAAGGCACCGGTATTCATCGCGTTACTCCTCCTGACCGTTCTCGCGGTCTTCTTGGGGCTTTACGGCGGTGCCGTGTCGATTCCGCTCGGTGAAATCACCGGGATCCTGTGGGATGGTGTCCGCCTGCACGTTCACGCGTTTTTCCATTGGATGGAGCAGGTGGCGGGCGTGACGTGGAATCCTGTGCCCGCGGAACCGCTCGGAGGTATTCGCGGCAGCCGGCATACGATTATCTTTGACCTCCGCCTGCCCCGTGTCCTTTTGGCCGGCCTTACCGGTGCGGCGTTGGCGGCAGCCGGCGCCACTTACCAGGGGCTTTTCCAGAACCCGATGGCGGATCCTTTCATCATTGGGGTTTCCTCTGGCGCTGCGGTGGGTGCCGCGGGCGTCATGGTCGTCGGGTCCCGGTTGGGACTTGGCGGGGCGGCAGTACCCGTCGCGGCATTTGTCGGTGCCAGCCTGACGGTGATACTGGTCTACCTCCTCGCCCGCACCGACGGACGCGCCCCGGTCACGCGGTTGCTCCTGGTGGGCGTGGCGGTCAGCGCAGCTTTATCGGGTGTTGTATCACTGTTGATCTTTCTCAGTGGGCGTGAGATTCGCGCGGTGATCTACTGGACGATGGGCGGGTTGGGTGGGGCGCATTGGGGACAGCTGTACAACGTCTTCCCGTTTTTCGTGCTCGGCATGATTCCACTGCTGGTTTACGCGAAGCCACTGAATGCGATGCTCTTTGGGGATGAGATTGCTGCCCACCTCGGCGTGGACGTGCGTCGGCTGCGCCTCCGATCACTGCTCGCGGCGTCCATGCTGGCGGCCGCAGCGGTTTCGGTGGCGGGGACCATCGGGTTTGTCGGGCTGATCGTGCCCCACATGGTGCGCATTGTAATCGGTCCCGATCATCGCGTACTGGTACCCGCGTCCGCCCTTGCGGGGATACCTTTCCTCATCCTGGCTGACCTGGTGGCACGTACCATTGTCTCGCCCGCGGAAATGCCGGTGGGCATCCTCACTGCGATGCTCGGCGGTCCATTCTTCCTGTACCTTCTGCGGCGGGGGAGGATGATCCAGCCTTGAGTGATGTGCCAGTCCTCTCAGCGGAAAACGTATGCGCGGGCTATCCCGGGGTTCCAGTATTGGCGGGTGTCGATGTGTCGCTGCACGCGGGATGCGTGCTGGGTATCGTGGGGCCGAACGGTGCCGGAAAGACGACACTTTTGCGCGCCGTAACGGGTATTGTACCATTGCAACGCGGAAAGATCCGCATCTGGGGAAAGGATTTGTCCCAATGGTCACGCCCTGCGTTGGCCAGGACCCTGGCCGTCGTCCCGCAGAGTGGTCCCCTGATCTTCGATTTCAGCGTGCGCGAGGTGGTTGCCATGGGTCGCATGCCGCACCAGTCGCCTTGGGCGGGAGAGAGTACTGGTGATCGGCTCGCGGTTGATCATGCACTGGAGACGGCCGAGATGCTTGCCCTGCAACACCGCTCCTACCTCGACCTCAGTGGTGGCGAGCAGCGCCGCGCGCTATTCGCGAGGGCACTCGCACAGGAACCCCGTATTCTCCTCCTAGACGAACCCACTTCACATCTTGATCCCGGGCAGGGAACGGGTCTCATGGAGACGGCGCGAAACATGGCCCGACACGATCGAATGGCGGTCATGGTCATCTTGCACGACCTCAATATGGCGGCACTGTACTGTGATCTCCTCGTTGTACTCAAGGATGGGAAGGTGTGGGAGCATGGGACGCCCGGGGAAGTGCTCACGCCCGAGATCCTCCGCAGCGTGTACGAGGTGCCGGTGGCCGTCATAGAACACCCCGGCACGGGCGGACCCCAGGTCCTGATTAATCCGTCCGCCTCCGCGGGCAATGGGTGAGCATTCCGGGTGAGGCGAGGCGGATGCCCGGGGGACCCCGCTCGGTATCTTGTCCCGGTGTATGCGGCGAGGGTATACTCAGCTGGTGATCACCACGCATTCTCTCGAACCCGACCACGGCTCTCGCTTGGGCACGGGATCCCGACCGGAGGTGTGCTATCTTGGCACAAGAGTATGTCCGTTTTGAACCGAACATCGCCATCGATGGGCCCGCGGGTGCCGGGAAGACCACTGTGGCGCGTGATGTGGCGGCTCAACTTGGATATCGGCACATTGATTCGGGTGGGATGTACCGCGCGGTTACCCTCATCGGGGTAGAGCGCGGGTTCACTCCCACGGACTGGGAGAACGCCCGAATCCTCGAGGACCTTGCCCGCGACCTCGTCATCGACTATCGTGGGGAACCCGGTGGGACTCGGATATTCCTCGAGGGCGAGGACCGCACCGATGACTTGCGCGATCCGGCCGTTGAAGACTGGGTGTCGGTTGTGGCCAGCGTCCCGGGCGTACGGTGGGCCCTGGTGGAGAAGCAACGCCTTTTGGCAAGGGCCGGTGGCGTGGTGATGGATGGCCGGGATATTGGCACCTGCGTCCTCACCGATGCACCGATAAAAGTGTTCCTCACGGCTGCCACGCCGGTGCGCATCATGCGTCGGCTCGTACAAAAGCACTGCAATGGTCGGCCGACGAAGTGGGACGAGGCGGCGAACAGTGTGCTTGCCCGTGACCGGATTGACTCTACCCGCTCCGAATCTCCCTTGCGCCCGGCTGCCGATTCGATCCTGATCGACAGCACGCATATGCAGCGATGTGACGTGGTCAAACAGATATGTTTCATCGCCGATTCGATTCGCCCCGGGGGTGGGTTTCACCGGTGAGATACCCGCTCTATTGGATCGTGGTTTGGATTTTACGCATGCTTTTTGCCATCGTATTTCGGCCCAAGGTACACGGGGTGGAGCATATTCCCGTCCGGGGACCGGCAATCTTTGCCGCCAACCATATCAGTTGGTGGGACCCTCCCCTTATGGTGGTGATCAGCCCCCGGGCGGTGCACTTTATGGCCAAGGAAGAGCTTTTTGGCTTCCCGGTTCTCGGCCGGATCCTCCCGTACATCCGGGCATTTCCGGTGAAGCGGGCTTCCGGGGATCGGAGGGCGATCCGTCGCGCCCTGGAGATCCTCGAGGATGACGGCGTGATAGGCATGTTTCCCGAGGGCACGCGGAATCGTGGCAGTGGCCAGCAGGTGTTCTCGAGTGGCGCGGCATTCTTGTCCGTGCGCTCGGGGGCTCCGCTCGTTCCCATGGGCATCTCGGGGCGATACGGGCCGTTTTCGCGCCTGGTGATTCGGGTTGGTCTCCCGATTGACCCAAAAGATCGCGGTTACACGAAGGAAGACCGTGCACGCGCGATGGATGCCGTGGCAAGAGACCTTCCCAAACGGATCGAGGCACTTCGCGATGCATAACGGTTCAGATGCTAGGCAAGTCATCGTGATGCCCGGTGGTGGGCTCTGCTTCGGTGTGCGGCGCGCGGTTGACGCTGCCCGCAGTACGGATGAACCGGTTGCGGCACTCGGGGCGCTTGCCCATAATCCGCGTATCATGGAGGTGTTGCGTTCGGACGGCGTGCGCATCATCGATGCCCCGGAGGAAATCCAAGGAGACGAAGCAGTCGTGATTCGAAGTCACGGTGTCACCCCGGCGATCAAGCAACGTCTCCGGCTTCGGGCGAGGTGCGTGGTCGATGCCACCTGTCCCAGGGTGCAGCGGGCGCAGCGTGCGGCGAAGAAAGCCGCAGGCCGAGGATGGCCGGTTGTGGTCGTTGGTCGAGTCACCCACCCCGAAGTCGAGGGGGTTGTCGGGCATGCCGGTCATGATGTCGAGGTGGTTTCCCGCGCGAGCGAGGCGCGCGCACTCCCGCATCGCCCGCGCCGGGCCGTAGTATTTCAGACCACCTTCGATCCATCGATGGTAAACGACGTACTCAAAGCGCTGGAGGCGGCAACTGACTGCCTCGAGGTACATGATACACTTTGCAGCGTCGTCGCCCATCGGAGAGAAACGGTTGCGCGACTGGCTCGCGAAGTACAAGCCGTGGTGGTGGTCGGCGGTACCGAGAGTTCCAACACGGCCGCATTGGCCCAGGTCGTGCAAGAAGCAGGAACCCCCGTGTACTGTGTGGAAGGAGCCCAGGACCTTCCAGTGGAGACACTGCAAGGATATAAGAGCCTCGCTGTGGTTGGGGGGACGTCCACACCCATGGAAAGCCTAGAGGAGGTTGCAGGGCGACTCTCGGAGTGACCGAATCGCTCGACATCTGGCCAGACAGGTGTGGGTCTGCTATCGTATAGGGTAACCGTCGACACTTGTCATTTCGGGGAGGATGAATTGCCGGGGTTCGTGGTATATGCCGCGAGGACTATCAAGGTCGAAGCTTCCGTAGGGGCAGGGGACTGCAAGGTATTAGGAGCTTATGGACCGACGAAGGAGAGGAATTCTTTACGTGTTTCGTGACGAGAAAGAGATTCGCGAAGACTGCAATGAAGAAGAACGCACCGATGAGCTGACCGAGGCCACGGAGGAGTGTTCCGCCGAAGAGGTGGAAACAACGTGTGCGGAAGATGAGGTCTGCGAGGAGGTAACCGAAGAAGCCCCCGTCGCGTCCGAGGAAGCCTGTGAGGAGTCCGGGGAGTGCGACGAGGACACCGAGCCGACCGAGGAGTGCTGCGAGGAGGACGAGCCGTCCGAAGATCTGGAGGAAGCATCCGAGGAAGAGGATTCTGAGGAGTCCGAGGATGAGATCCTTACCATGGAGGACGCCGAGGCGCTGGACTTTGATCCATTACAGCCCGGCGATGTGCTCGAGGGAACCGTCGTCCAGGTGAATGATGAGAATGTCCTGGTAGACGTTCGTTACAAGTCCGATGGCGTCATCCCCTACTCGGAACTACGCTTAAAGTCCGGGGAGAGCCCGGAGGATGTCTTCTCGATCGGCCAGGAGATTCCCGTGTATATCCTCAGCGTCGATGGTCGCGACGGTGCCGTACTGGCATCTTATCGGCGCGCGCTCGACGAGATCGCCTGGGATCACCTCTACGAACTACACGAAGAGGGTGCCATCATCGAGGCACCGGTCGTCGAAGAGGTCAAGGGTGGACTCGTACTCGACGTACTGGGGCTTCGGGGTTTCATGCCCGCATCCCATGTGGATCGGGGATTCGTCAGCGACCTTTCGCAGTATGTCGGCGAAGAAGTTCGGGCCAAGGTCGTGGAGCTCGACCGGAACAAAAACCGGATCATCGCGTCGCGCAAGGCAGTCATCGAAAACGAGCACGCCAAACAGCGCGATGAAACCTGGGCCGAGCTCGAAGAAGGCCAGGTTCGTACCGGCGTCGTGAAGGGTCTTACGGACTTCGGGGCCTTCGTAGACCTCGGGGGTGTTGACGGCCTGCTACACGTGTCCCAGATGTCGTGGGGTCGCGTGGATCATCCTTCGGACGTTCTGAAAGTCGGAGAAGAAATCGACGTCAAGGTCCTAAAGGTTGATCGCGAAGGTGAGAAGATCTCTCTCGGCCTAAAGCAGCTGTTACCGGATCCTTGGAGTACGATCGAGGAGAATTACGCGCCCGGCCAGGTGGTCGGAGGCCGCATCATGCGGATCGCCCCGTTCGGTGCATTCGTGCAGCTCGAGCCCGGGGTCGAGGGATTGGTGCATATCTCGGAGCTGGCCGACTACCACGTGACCGAGCCCAGTGAAGTCGTATCAGAAGGCGAGGACGTCCAGGTCAAGGTGCTCCGGGTCCAGCCCGACGAGCGTCGAATCAGCCTGAGCCTCAAGGAGGCGCGTCGCGAAGTCGAGCCGACTCCGCGCAAGCAAACGCGCCGCACGGGCAACCTCACCCTCGGTGATGTCTTCGGTGATCTTCTTACCGAAACCCGGGATCGGTTGCGGGAGGACGAGGAAGAGGAAAGCGAAGAGGAGTCCAAGGAAGAGTAGGAGCTCGCAAGTGTATGAAGGTGACGAGGAGCGCAGGCTTCGGCTGCACCGCAAGTTGGACCACGTGCGATTGGCGGTGGAGGCGGAGAATGGATCACTGTGTGCCGGGTTTTCCGACGTACACCTGATACATCGTGCCCTGCCCCGGGCCGACCTGGAATCCATTCGACTCGATACCCATATATGGGGGCGGGATCTCCCGTCCCCATTCTTCGTGGATGCCATGACCGGCGGTCCGCGGGAGATGATCGAGGTCAATCGTGCGCTTGGGCGTGCCGCGGGCAAGGCCGGCTGGGGGATGGCGCTGGGATCACAGACCATACTACTCGCGTGTCCGGAGACCGCGGAGAGTTTTCAATTGTGCGCGAAATGGCCTCCGTCGATGATCCTGGCGAACATGCCCGCCGCTGCTTCGACGCAGGACGTGATCGAAGCCTTCAATACCATCCGCGCCGACGCCGTGCAACTGCACTTGAATATCCTACAGGAGCTGCTCATGGCAGAAGGCGATCGGGGGTTCGGCGGCGTCCGGTCACGGATCGCCGAGACCGTACGCACCGTATCTGCACCCGTCATGGTCAAGGAGGTCGGTTGCGGTATTGGTTTCGAGGATGCGCGCGAATTGGCCGCGCTGGGTGCGCGTGGTATCAATGTGGCCGGTGCGGGCGGCACGTCCTTTGCCCGGATTGAATTGGCGCGGCGGTCGGACACGGAGGCGGTGACCGTCGACCCGGGTGCGTATCACGAATGGGGAATCCCGACTGTCGCCTCTTTGGTGGAGTCCGTGCGTGCCATGCGAGCCACCACACCCCGGCCGGTTGTCGTCGCTAGCGGGGGTGTGCGCACACCGCTTGACGCGGTGAAGTGCCTCGTGCTGGGGGCGGATTTGGTCGCCCTCGCCGCGCCGATCCTTCGCAAGGTGCTCTCCGAGGGGGAAGAAGCCACGACGCGGTATCTCGTCACGTTTAATCAGGACGTCAGGCGGTTGCTGCTTCTGATCGGGGCAGACAGGCCGATCGATGCGCGTACAAAACCCTATGTCCTGGGTGGGTTTACCGGGGATTGGCTCAAGGCGCGCGGCTTTTCAGATGATCAGGTTTTCCGACGCGGGCGGTAGAGGGGCTGGCGGTGTGATCCTTTCCCGGCCGACGATTGCGGCAGGGCTTGTCTTGGACCATAATGTAGTCCGTAATCCGTCGGATGCAATCGAGCGCTGACGGGGCCGAAATGGAGGAATACTGTGAAGCGAGTGGTCGCCATCGTGGGCCGGCCCAACGTGGGCAAGTCCACGCTATTTAATCGACTGGTCGGGGGGCGGCGAGCGATAACCGACCCGACGCCGGGCGTCACGCGCGACCGGATCTACGGGGAAGTCTCGTGGCTCGACCATGATTTCGTGGCGGTGGACACGGGAGGCTGGGAAGATACCTCGGATCCGCGGGCGAGTGGAGCATTGGTGGACGAGATCCGCCGCCAGGTTCGCGTTGCACTGGCTTCGGCCGATGCTGTGATCATGTTAGTCGACGGACGGGAGGGACTGACGGGGATGGACCAGCAGGGTGCCGATATGCTGCGACCACTGGGCATTCCGGTTGTGTTGGCGGTAAACAAGATAGAAGCCATGGCGGCGAGTACGCATGTAACGGAGTTTTACGGATTGGGCCTGGGGGATCCGATCCCGATTTCCGCCGAACATGGAAGAAATACGGGCGATTTACTCGATGCCGTCGTAGCCGTGCTACCAGACGTAAAAGAAGAAGACGTGTCTGCGGAGGAGGATTTGCCCATTCGCGTGGCCATCGTGGGTCGACCCAACGTGGGCAAATCGTCGATCACGAACGCTTTGCTCGGGGACAGCCGCGTGATGGTTGACGCGGTTCCCGGTACCACCCGGGACGCGGTGGAAGTCGAGTGGAGCTGGCGGGACCATCGGTTCGTATTTGTCGATACGGCCGGCATTCGTCGTCGTGCCCGTATAGACGATCAGGTGGAGAAGTTCAGTGTCTCGAGTGCCCTGCGTGCAGTGCGCAATGCCGATGTCGTGGTCCTGGTCCTCGACGCCGAGGAAATGGTTACCGAGCAGGATCAACGGGTTGCCAACTACACGGAGGAACAGGGACGTGCCGCCGTGGTGGTGATCAATAAGTGGGACAAGGTCGAACGCGAAACGGGAACCTGGGAGGCTTACCTGGCTGCTTTGCAGGATCGGCTATACTTCATTGACTACGCCCTGCCCGTCTCCACATCCGCCCTCGATGGTATCCGCGTGATGCGTATCCCCGAACTAGTTGTGCGCGCGCACGCGAACTACCGGGCGCGCATTCGAACGAGTGACTTGAATCGCGTCGTGCGCGACGTGGTGGACCGGCATCGCCCCCCGAGCCGGCGGGGGAAGAGCCTCAAGGTATACTACGCCACCCAGGTGGCCGACGGGCCACCGACGTTCCTGTTGTTCGTCAATGATCCGAAGCTGGTCACCAAGGCGTACCGTCGATACATGAACCGGGCCTTGCGCAATGCCCTGAGTCTTGAAGGAACCCCGATCCGCATTCTCTATCGCCTTTCGGAATAGATGGGCAGGCACGAGACATCCCGGGAATGAAGTAGGTGCTGGGTTGCGCGGTTGCCAGCATAATCGGAGCGGAGGATGGTACACTTGCCGTTGATTGCATCGGTGATCGGTTATTTGTTGGGGTCTCTCCCCGTGGGATATCTCGTGGGTCGGTTGCACGGCATTGATGTGCGCGATCATGGCAGTGGCAACGTCGGCACCACCAACATTCTCCGGCTCCTCGGTTTGAAATGGGCTGTGGGGGTCTTGCTACTCGACGCGGGCAAGGGGTACCTGGCGTGCGCCCTGGCTGCGTGGCTTGGGTTGGGTCCCGAATTTATTGCCCTGGTGGGAATTATTGCGATCGCGGGACACAACTGGTCGATCTTCCTCGGGTTTCGCGGTGGGAAGGGAGCGGCGACGACGGCCGGCGTATTCCTCTACGTGACGCCGATCGCCCTGGCCCTGGGCCTGGCCATCGCCGCATTGTTGTGGATCACGACCCGGTACATGTCCCTCGGTGTCATCGTCGGCGTGGGAATCGGGGCGCTCTGGGCGGTCCTTTTTTCCGCATATCCGCTGGCATATCGCGGGGCGACCGTCATCGCATTCGCGTGGATCTTGATCCGGCATCGCGACAATATCGTGCGGTTAGTGAAGGGCGAGGAGCGTCGCCTGGGACAAAAAGAGCACTATCGTGGGAGTGAAAAGTAGTATGGGTCAACGAACAGGGGTCGCCATCGTGGGTGCAGGCGCCTGGGGCACTGCACTGGCCGCGGTAATCGCCCGGCTGGGGCGCGATGTGCGCTTATGGGGCCGGCGCCCGGAACTAATCCGCAGAATGCGGTGTGACATGCGGAATCCCGAGTATCTGTCGGATCACGCGCTCCCCGCCGGCATCCAACCCTTTACCGATCTCGCCGAGGCCGTCGACGGGGTCGACATCATCATCGTTGTACCAGCCTCGCACGGGATGCGCACCACCGCCGAGGCACTGCGACCACATTATCATCCCAGGACCCCCGTGATCTCTGCTACGAAGGGCTTGGAACCCCACACGGATCTTCGCATGACGCAGGTGTTGGGTGAGGTCTTGGGAATTGTCGACCGGCCCGAACTGCTCAGTCTCTCCGGCCCGAATTTCGCGGTCGAGATCATGGCCGGGCTACCCGCGGGTACTGTGGTGGCTTCCCGGGATGAATCCGTGGCGCGTATGGTGCAGGAACTCATCAATGGACCGCAATTGCGCATCTACACGAGTGATGACCTGGTGGGCGTGGAGCTGGGTGGTGCGTTGAAGAATGTTTACGCGATC
>PUNF01000127.1 GCA_003552525.1 Clostridia bacterium
AGGGTAATGTCCGGTGCCGGTTTCCAGGCGCCGTGTATCTCGATCTCGGCCGCGTTGAGGGGGATACCCTCTCGCTCGGCGACGTAGGTCACGTGGTAGAGGTTGGTGGGATCGAGGCCGAGAATGGTGGCCCCGAGCACATCCGCCGCTACGGCGGAATCCGATGCCAGGATCTTGGCCAGGTAGCGGAGGCTGGTGCCCAGCTGCACGCGCCCTTCCACCGCCAGGACTGCGTCGACGATATTCAAGTCCGGTGGGCGAAGGGCGAATACATCGGCGAGGATTCGCTCGAAGTGACGCCGGTTTTCGGCGACCACATGCAGGTGTGCCTTCTGCGCACCGGCGAGGTATCCGAACGTGTTCTTGATGGCAGACGTCAGCCCGGTGCCCGGGTGTACTTTCAGCTTCGGCACGTTGATGACATAGTCGGCATCGAAGAGCAGCTGGGGAAAGTAGAGGTCCTCATCGGGAAGCGCCGGCAGGTTCCGGCGAACCAGGTTGATGCCAAAATTGCGAAGATGCTCCCCGGCGGCCTCGCCCAAGCCGTTGGTCTCGAAGAGGCTGCGAATTACGCCGTAGTTGGCCTGGCCAGGGTTATCGGCGACCATGACCTCTTCGGCGCCGGCTTTCTTCGCGGCTTCGATCACGGCACGCAGCACCGCAGGATGTGTATTGGCACCCTGTTCGGGCTCCCGCTCGCTGAGGGCATTGGGCTTGATCAGTGTGCGCTTTCCGGTAAGATCCACCGCGAAGTCCACGAAGACTTGATCCACGGCATCTTGGATCTCGCGATAGGTGGCATCGTATACGAATACGCTTGGCATAGGGGAGTTGCCTCCATTCGATGTGACCGATTGAGCGTGCGGTCGCGTCACCGCGACCGGAGCGCTTGTGTCCTCGCATAGTGTAGCATAAGCCGGAGTCGTTGTGGATCAAAACGCACCTTCTGGCAAGGCAAATCCCGCCGGATGCGGTGAATCCTACAGGGACGACGGCTCGCGATGGTGAACTAGATGGTGACGCTTGCAACAGATCTGCAGGATTGCGCGAGAGGAGCCGGATTCAAATGAAAATCGAGTATCCCATTACGTTCCTGTACTACCGTGACCTCGAGGAGGTCATCCCGTTTTACCGCGATGTCCTCGGACTATCGCTACACACGGACCAGGGTTGGGCGAAGATCTTCCAGGTGGGAGAGGCCGCCTGCGTCGGATTGGTCGACGAGACCCGGGGATCCATGAACGTCACCGAGGAGAAGGGCGTTCTCTTCACGTTGGTCGTAGACGATGTCGATGCCTGGTACAGGTACATGCAGGACGAGGGCGTCAAGATCGTCCGTGAACCCCGTTTCAGCGACGAACTCGGCGTCTATTGCTTCTTTGCGGAGGACCCCGGGGGATACCGGCTGGAGATCCAGCGTTTCATGGATGCCCCACCTTCCGGCTGAGCGGACTTATCATAAGCACGACGAAGCGGGGGCATGCCATGCCCCCGCTTCGATTTCCGGGCCCTCCACGCCTCCGCCCTTACCAGGCGACCACCGCGCCGTCGGTGCGCGGTTCGGTCGCTCCAACCAGGACGTCCTCATCGTTTCGCCAGATAATCTGGCCACGACCAAAACCTCCCGACCCCAGGGCCCACGATATGTCGTGCCCCCGTGCGGCCAGGGCCAGGCCGACGTGCTCGGGGACGGAGTGCTCCAGGCTGATCTTCTTTTCCGCGTCCCAGCGCCACCGCGGCGCATCCAATGCCGCCTGGGGATTGAGCCCGAAGTCTACCACATTGGAGACAACCTGCAGGTGTCCCTGGGGTTGCATGAAACCTCCCATCACGCCAAATGGACCGACCGGCTGGTCGTTCCGGGTCAAAAAGCCCGGGATGATGGTGTGATAGGTACGCTTGCCACCCACCAGGACGTTGTGGTGTCCCGGGTCAAGGGAGAAGTTCGCCCCGCGGTTTTGCAGGCTGATACCCGTCTCGGGAATGACCACGCCCGATCCGAATCCCATGTAGTTACTCTGGATGAACGAGACCATGTTTCCATCTTCGTCGGCGGTGCACAGATACACGGTGCCGCCGGAGGGGGGGTCTCCCGGCATCGGCTCGAGGGCCCGCTCCCCAATCAGGCGGCGTCTCTCCTCGGCATAGGACTCGGAGAGGAGAGCGTCGACCGCCACGCGCATGTGCTCGCCGTCCGTGATATATTTCAACCCGTCGGCAAAGCCAAGTTTGATGGCTTCGATCTGCCGATGGAACGTTTCCACGTCATCACGGGCCGTCAGGTCGAAGCCCTTGAGGATGTTCAGCGCGATGAGCGCCACCAGGCCCTGGCCATTGGGGGGAATTTCCCACACACGATATCCGCGGTAATCGACGGATATCGGCTCTACCCACTCGGGATGAAATGCGGCCAGGTCCTCCGCCGCCAGGTAGCCTCCCTCGCGGGCGAGGAACGCAGCGATCCTTTCCGCGAGGTTCCCCCGGTAGAAGGATTCTCCGTTGGTATCGGCGATGGCCTGTAATGTGCGGGCATGCCCGGGACTCGACCACATCTCGCCCGGTCGTGGGGCATCTCCACCCGGGGCGAACGTGTCCAGCCAGGGCCTAAAGACGCCCTCGGGTTGCAGGCTCGCGTATCGATCCGCTGCCCGCGCCCACGCCTGGGCCAGTACCGGGGAAACGGGGTACCCATTTTCGGCGTAGTGAATCGCGGGGGCGAGACTTTCGGAAAGGGGGAGCCGGCCGAAGCGCTCGGCCAGCGCGACCCACGCCGCGGGGGCGCCGGGTACCGTGATCGGCTCGACCCCAAAGCGCGGCACCGTGTCGTGACCGGCGGCGCGGAGCGTCTCCGCCGATAGGGATCCTGGCGCGGGTCCACTGGAGTTGAGCCCGTGCAGGGCGCCGTCGTTCCAGACCAGGGCAAAGGCATCGCTGCCGATCCCGTTCGACGATGGTTCCACCACGGTCAGGGCGGCCGCGGTGGCGATGGCTGCATCGACGGCATTACCGCCGCGCTTTAGAATATCGAGACCCGCGCCCGCCGCGAGAGGCTGGGACGTGGCCACCATACCGTGGCGCGCGTATTGCAGGATCCGTCGGGACGGATAGGGATAGTGATGGGGGTCATATCGCATTCGTGTGCCTCCTCTGATTTCTCGAGATTGTCACAGTGCGTCGAGCGGGAATATCGGCCGACGCAGTTTCTTGTAGTCGAAGTGTTCGAGGTTTGGGCTGGCGAACCCGGGGCAATCCACCTCGATGATATCCGCCGCAAATGGCTCGTATGCTGCGCGGAAGTGGCCCCGTGATTTCACCACGAGAATATGTTTGTCCGTCGGTTCGATTCCGCAATGGCGGAACACCTCGGGATCGTTGGGCGCCGTGCGGTTTTCCGTGACGATCACCTCGACCGAACCGATTTGGACGCGCGCCGTCCTGCCGAGCGTGGTTGTGACACCGGTGCCCATCGGGCCCTTGTTGACGAAACGACCGTCGGTGAGGGCACGCACAACGCCTTCGCAGTCGATCGGCCCTCCGTGTGCTTCGGCGATCTTTCCGCCCAGTGAAAGGCGGACGCCGGATCCTGGACCCGCCGCGACGCACGCCGCCACGGCCTCAGGATCTACGATAAGGGCGAACCCCACGTCCTCCGCTCCGGCGTCGAGCAGGGCGCGCAGCAGTACCGTCGTGTCTCCGGAACCCCCGCCTCCCATGTTATCCGCGACGTCGGCCAGGATGATCGGCCCCCGTTCTGCCCGCATGGCCGCGTCAATCGCATCCTCGGGGGTTCGGAGCGCCTTTAGGAACTGGTGGCGAATCTCCCAGGCGCGTTCGGCGATGCTACGCCCGATGCGCTCCGCGCGATCGCGGTCGTCGTGGGTGAGGGTGAGCACGGACAGTCCCGCGAACTCCACATCGGTATAGGGGAAGCCACCGAAGATGGAGACGTTGCGCACGGTGGCCTTCTCCTCGTGGTATCTCGCCCGCTCGAACAGTTCCACCATGGGCCCCTCTGCCGTGCGCATGTTGATGGTCGGTGGCATCATCCGTACGGACTCGAGGTGCATCCTCGGGCGCAGGGTGCCCGCCCAGATGTCTCGCAGGGCGTCGAAGGCTTCGAGGGCCCTCGCGTACCCGTCGACGTGCGGGTTGGTATCGTATCCGAACAGCGCATCAGCGGCCTCGACCATGGTCGGGGTCATGTTGGCGTGTAGATCCAGAGTCGCGACGATGGGGATATCGGGACCCACGCATTCCCGGGTTCGACGGAGGATATCACCCTCCCCATCATCGACATGTTGCACCACCATGGCGCCGTGCAGGCAAAGGGCCACCCCGTCCAATCCTTCCGGTGCCTTCCTCGCGGCTTCCAGGGTCTCGAGGAGGGTGCCGAGAATGGTTTCGTACGCTTCGGTGGTCACCAGGCCCGAGGGCACGGCTGCAGCCGCAACGGAGGGTATCAACTGAACATCCGAACCGGCCGCCGCGATGTATCCCCCGATGCCGGTATTGGTACCGCTCCCCTGGGTGATCACATCCGGACCATACGCGAGGGAACGCTGGGCGAAGCGATCGAGGTCGGTAAGGATGGGGGAGAAGCTATTGGTCTCGTGGCTAATCATCCCGATGACAACTCGTTTCGACAACATCATCACCTCCCGCTGACTCTTTCGCTTCGCTGTCGCCGGATCCTTTGGGTGTGCCGACGGGTAAAGAATCCGTGGAAGGGTACAATTGTCTCGAGGTGAATTATGCACAAGGGTTGGTGGTACGATACCTTGCTTTGGCCGCTCGAGCGTGTGCTCTTGTCGCGGTGGCGGCGGAGGCTCTGGGCGCGGGTGGGTTCCGGTCGAATTCTCGAGATCGCAGCGGGCACCGGCCTAAACCAGCGGTTTTATCCGCCGGCGGTGCGGGTGGTGGCAGTCGAGCCCGACGCGGATTACCTCCATCGGTCGGCCGAGCGGGCCCATTCGGGGGAGCGGAACGTGTGCCACGTGCGATCCATCGCCGAGCAACTGCCCTTCGACGACGACACCTTCGACGCCGTGGTGATGACATTTGCGCTATGTTCCGTCGAGGATCCCCCGGGGGCACTCGCGGAGGCGTACAGGGTATTGCGGCCCGGTGGATACATCCATCTCCTCGAGCATTGCCGTCCGCGTGGCCTGCTCGGCCGCGTCTTTGAGCGGGTAGCCCCCTGGGTCTTGCGCCGTTTTGGCGATCGCATCGATGGCGAACCCGACCCATTGCTCGCGCAAGCCGGGTTTTGCCCGCGCCGGCAGTGGCGGGGTCTCGGGTGGGGATTGCGCCACGTGGTCGCGCAAAAGGAAGGGAGGGGCAAGGAATCGTGATCGGGGCTGGCGAAGCCCGAAAAAGGTGATGGTGGCGGCTTTACATTGGAGGGGAGCAAAGAGCGTGGAGCAAGCGTGCAAGTGGTCAACAGAATTCGAAGAACAGGTCGCATCGCTGATGGAGGAACATGAGATACCCGGGATGTCGGTGGCCCTCGCGGGACCCGAGGACGTGATCTACGCCCAGGGATTCGGCTATCGCGACCGCGAGGCGCGTGCCCGGGCGACGCCGGAGACCACCTACGGGATGGCATCCGTCACCAAGTCGTTCGCCTGCCTTGCGATCACCATACTCGAGGAGGTGGGGATCCTGTCGGCGATGGACCCGGTGAAGGCGCATATACCGGAGTTTCACGTCACCGGGCAGATCGAGGACGACGCCATGAATCTCGGGCACTTTATGAACCACACCGCGGGATTGCCGGCGACGGGTGCCCTGCGGTATTCCATGGTCCGTAGCATGGAGGACGACCCGGTGGCAGAGGAACTCAAGCGCAACGGTGCCTGGGACAGCTATGTGGACCGGGATCCCATCGATACATACGACGATTTGTTGGCCTATTTGCGGGAAGAGGAGCCGGATCTTCTCGGGCGACCCGGTGAGCAATTCAGCTACTCGAACGACGCCTATGCACTGCTGGGCCTGGTGGTGGAACGGGCCACGGGGAAATCTTTTGCCACGTTCGTCGAAGAGAACGTCCTGCACCCACTCGGGATGGACTTGAGCACCTTTTCGCTGGACTTCCTGGAGGAACGCACGGATGTGACCACCCTCTATGCGAAGAGTCGGGAGGGTGAGGTGTACCGTGCGCCGCGGTGGCAGGATGCGCCCGCGATGGTTGCTGCCGGTTTCTTGCGCTCCACCGTGTTGGACATGGTGAAATACGGGGGGATGTATCTTCGCCATGGTACGGGTTCAATCGAAGGGGGCCTGCTCGGGGAAGTGGGTTACCGGCTCATGCGGGGCGGCGTGTTTCCCTCGGCCCGCAGTCAGTATTACGGCCGTGGTTTTACGGTCCGGCCCAACTACCACGGGGCCACGCTGGTGGAGCATGGCGGGAGCCTCAAGGGCGTATCCTCCCACTTCGGATTCGTTCCCGAGCGCGGGATCACGGCAGCGGTCGTCGCGAATCTGCAGGGGATACCCGCTGCCAAGATATGGCTGTCGCTGGTGAATCTCGCGATGGATCTTTCGATCGATGAGGTGCGTAGCGTGGAGCCCACCTACGAGGTGTCGCGCGAGCAGCTGGAGCGCTACGTCGGGGAGTATCGCTCCGGAGAGGGTGCCCATATCAAGGTATACTTGCGCGATGGATGTCTTTACGCGGAGGTCGAGGGCAAAGAGCACAGCCTGCGACCGAGCGGGCCGGACACCGTCGCGGTGTGGTATCGTGGCCAGGAAGTGGGGGTTCGCTTCATCCCGGGCCCGGATGGACGTGTGAAGGCGATGTACTATGGCCTGCGCATCATCCCCCGGGTATCCGACGGATCGTGAATCGCGATCGAGGAGACCAAGCGTTGACCCGTCGAAAGGAGATATATGACGCATTCACTCCATAGAGTGCCCGTCGCGCAAGGCGAGTACGTGGTCCTGGTGATGGCCTGCCAGGGAGTCAGCGATGAAGGGGCCCAGGATGCACTGCGTTGTGCCTACGACATTCTCGTCGCCCATGATCCCGTGAACCTACCGGACGGGGAAAATAGCGTGTTTTCGGGGCCGACACAGACGCAGCTGAGAGAAGCCATCCGCGACACGTCATACCTCGCGGCGGTTTATCATCGGCCCGATGCAGCCATCCTGGTTCTGCGCGCCCTCGCGGAAGCGGATACCGGCATGTCCGTCGTGCTCGCCGGTGATCCCGGCGCACTCGAGCCCGTAATGCGTCGGGCGGGGGTAGACGCACACACCGTTCACCTCAGCCTCGGGGCGTTTGGCGTGTCCCCGGGGTTTGCCGATCACGATGTGAAGGCCATCGCCCTCATGTGCGGGCATGGACTCATTACGCCGCCCTACGTGGAGACCGTCCGCGAAGAGGTGCGCCGGGGGCGCATGAGTGCCCGGGCCGGGGCAAATAGGCTGGCTGCGCTTTGCACGTGTGGTATATTCAACATCGAGGTGGCGGCCAATCTTCTCGGGAACGGGGTGTGCTCGTGCCATGATCCTGCAAGGTGATCGATGTACAGGGTGTGGGAACTGTATACCGGTGTGCCCGGGGCGCGCATTGTCGTTTCGGCACGCTGAGGAGCGGCCTGCGGGGCGGGTGGCAGTCATCGATCGTGATGCCTGCGTCGAGTGCGGCGTGTGTGTGCGTTGGGGAGGATGCCCGGTGGACGCATTCGTGGCCGAGGATGACCTACCCTGGCCGCGGGTATTGCGGCGCCTCTTCAGTGACCCCCTGTCCGTCTTCGAGCAAACCGTCGTATCGGGCCGGGGGACTGAAGAGATGAAGACCAACGACGTGTCCGGGCGATTCGGGTTTGATGGGCTCGGGCTTTCCGTCGACGTCGGCCGCCCCAACGCCTGCGCGCGCTTCTCCGATGTGGAGCAGGTAGCGCGGGCCCTCGCCGATGCGGGCGTGGTGTTCGCCCAGGACAACCCGGTCACTGCCCTCATGGAAGATCCGGGCACCGGGCGACTTCCGAGTGAGATCGCCTCGGAGCGGGTCCTTTCCGCCGTGCTAGAGGGAACCCTGGCCCCATCGCAATTGCCGGCGGTACTGACCGCACTCGATTCGGTCGGTGCGCGTTGTTCCACGGCGTTTTCCGCGGGCCTGGTGATTCGAACGCGGGGGATGTCAGAGCACGCGTCCTGGGTTGAATCCGTCGCGACCGCCGGTCGCCGGCCGATGCAGAGTGTGAAGATCAATCTCGGCCTGGGACGGTCGGCCGAATAGAACAGCGTAAGCCCGATGCTCATTGTGTGTATTCCGAATTGTCGTCGACGCGAGAAGGGGGAGAGATCAGCTTGTACGGTTTTCACAATCGTCTGTTGCGCGTGGATCTAGAGAATCGAGAGGTTTCGGAGGAGCCCATATCGGATGCAGTGTTGCAGCGTGGACTCGGGGGCAAGGGACTTGCGGCACAGCTGCTGCTACGGTATCTCGAGCCCGGTGTTGATCCGCTGGGCCCCGACAACAAACTTCTCTTTGTCACCGGACCCGCTTCGGATACCCCGATTCCCGCGGGTAGCCGGTTTGGCGTCTATGCCAAGTCCCCGTTGACCGGTTTCTTCGGCGAATCCTATTCCGGTGGGCATGTGGCCCCGGTCATGAAGCGGACCGGATACGATGCCATTATGTTTGAAGGGGTCGCGGACACGCCGGTGTGCGTTCACGTGTCCGATGAGGGGGTTGCGTTTTCGGATGCTGCGGACCTCTGGGGAGACCCTACTGACGTCGCCGAGGAGGCATTGCTCGAGCGGATCGATCAGAAGGGTGCCCAGGCGGTGGTGATCGGGCCCGCCGGAGAAAACCTGGTGGCCTTCTCCTGTATCAAGAACAACCAGTGGCGCTCGGCCGGTCGCAACGGCATGGGTGCGGTGATGGGATCCAAGCGGCTCAAGGGTATCGTGTTCTCGGGGAATACCCCGACGGAATACGCCGATCCCGACATGTTGCGCCAGTACGTTCGAGACATGGTCGCAGAGCACCGTGACACCAATCGCACGGAGGTCATGCGCACCTACGGAACGCCTTACATGGTCAAGGTGACCAACACCGCACATGCATTTCCCTCCCGCTACTGGGCCCAGGGACAGCTGGAAAACTGGGAGGGGATTAGCGCTGACGAGATGCATCGCGTGATGGACGTGCGGCCGAAAGCGTGCAAGGGCTGTTTTATGGCCTGTGGGAAGCTGAGCACGGTAAAGGAAGGTCGGCACAAGGGCCTGACCATCGAAGGGCCGGAGTACGAGACCATCTACGCCCTGGGCGGGATTTGCTGCGTGGACCGGATCGAAGAGGTGGCGTATCTCAACGATGTGTGTGACAAGCTGGGGCTGGATACGATCAGCGGTGGCAACATGGCGGCGTTTGCCATCGAGGCCGGCAAGCGCGGAAAACTCGCCGACCAACCCGATTACGGGGACGCGGATGGAATCGCGGCGCTTTTCGAAGATATCGCCTACCGCCGGGGAGACGGCGACCTCCTCGCCCGTGGTGTTCGGGCGGCAGCGAGAGAGCTGGGTCTCGAAGATCTGGCCGTACACGTCAAGGGACAGGAGCCGGCCGGCTACGATCCCCGCACCCTCAAGGGAATGAGCCTCGGGTATGCCGTGTCCTCGCGGGGCGCGTGTCACCTCCGATCCAGCTACTACATGGAGGAGCTGAACGATCGGGCTCCGGAGGGCTACCTGGAAAAAACCCACGACTTCATCGAGTTCGAGAGTCGAAATGCGCTGGAGGATTGCCTCATACTCTGTCGATTCTACCAGCAATTCATCGGCTGGGAAGGTATGGCGCAAATTATCCGCGCGACCATGGGACTTGAAATGGACCGGGAGGCCATGCTGGAGTTGGCCAAGGGAACGACCACCCTGGCGAAACAGTTCAACCTTCGCGAGGGGTGGTCAACCACCGATGACTGGATTCCGCCGCGCCTCTTCACAGAGCCCATCGGGCCCGAAAGAGAACACGTCGTGGACGCCGATGCGCTGAAGAAGATGCTGTCGGAATACTACCGATTGCACGGCTGGAGCAACGATGGGATACCCGATCAGTGAGGTGACGCATGCGCGCGGGACGGGTGGGGCCAAAGGGGGCTCTACCCGTCCTATGCCTCGATGAAGTCTACGCGGTTTCGGCCCGCCTTCTTGGCCTGATAGAGGGCCTTGTCTGCCATCTGGACGAAAAACGCAGGGGAGAGGTTGTCTTCGGGTACCGATGCGAACGCGCCGACCGAAATGGTCACATTTCGCGAGATGGGAGAAGATCCGTGGGGGATCTCGAGATCCGCGACCGCCCGTCGAATCCGGCTCGCCACTGCCCGGGCGGCATCGGGATCGGCGCCCGGGAGCACGACGCCGAACTCCTCGCCACCGTAGCGACCGAGCAGGTCCGTGGGGCGGAGGCACTTTGTTTCGATGGCCGAGGCGACGCGTTTTAGGCACTCATCTCCCATCGCATGTCCCATCGTGTCGTTGTATTCCTTGAAGTTGTCCAGGTCACACAGCAGCACGGCAAGGGGGGTACCATCCGCGCGGGCACGCTCCCAACTACGGTGGAGAAAGGCATCGAACTGGCGCCGGTTCGCCACACCCGTGAGGCCGTCGGTTTGGGCCAGGTGCCGAATGGTGGCGTAGTGTCGGGCGTTGCTGATGGCCAGGGCGCAAACCTGCAATAGGACCTCCCCTACCTCGAGGTAGCGATCCCGGTACTCGGGATGGGCCAGCCCGGCCACCTCGACCAGGCCAAATACACGATCTTTCCATCGCACGGGAAGCCTGAATCCGTCTGAGGTCTTCTCGGCCGGGACATTTGCGTGCTCACCATCGGGTTCGTGGAAGGTCACCTCCCGGGGCGCAAAAAACATCCGGAACATGTCCACGATATATCTTTGGATCTCCGACTCTTCCTGCGAGGCGGCGATCTGGCGGACGAAATCAAGGCCCATGGCATAGTGGGAAAGTCTCTGGCTCGACTCTAGCAGTCGCTGTTCGGAGTCGCGAGCCATGCCCTCGATGCGTCCCTCGAGAAAAAGCGCGCGCAGGCGGGTGAGCAGATAGTCCGTTCCCACCGAAACATCGCGCTTCCCCTTGCCGACGTACGCCGCCATACGGGATAGCGCGGTATGTGCCCTGGGGTCCACGCCGGTATCCACCATGAGGAGATCGCCGGGCAGCTCGCCAAAGAACGCCCGGGCGCTCTCCTCATCAACCCCCCACGATGCCAGGCGTGTACGCCAGCTCGCGAGCCAGCCCGGGCTGAGCAGGTAATGCCCGTCCTTGATATACGCCTGCACCGTCGTCGGGTTGAGTAGGAGGTCGAAACACGTGACGTTGCGATGAAGGCGCACGGGGTGTTCGCCAGAAACCCCGTCGTCCGCGCCGGCGAGGCAGGGACCCGAGAGGATGTCGACGCGGCGATAGTCGTCGATGTCGATGCAGCCAGGCAATGCTTTTCGGTAGTGCCGCCGGTCCTCGCAACGGGCATCGAAGTGTAGAATATCCACCGCATCCGGCGGCAAGTCGTGTCGATCCATTTGTTCCACCTCGGCCCGAAGCATCGGGCAAAGGAGGATGAGATGATCAGCCATCATGATCAGTCCGCGCCCCGGCCAAGGGGTAGTGGCCATGAATCGTCACTGCCTCGCGGAGTACTGCCAGCTGCTCGTCCGTGACCTGCCACGGGAGTTCGCCGTGGTTGTCGGCCAGGATGAAGCCTCCCCCGGGACCGGCCGCGGCTACGGCCCTCTGGACGTTGCGGGTGATCTCGCCGGCCTCCTGGTGGACGAGCCGTAACCCGTTGAGATTCCCGATGAGCGTCACCCGCTCACCGATGCACGCCTTCAGCGCACCGAGGTCGTCTGCATCCCCTACCCCAAGGGCCACGGTACCGGTATCGGCGATGGCTTCCGCGATGGGGGCCGTGATGCCCGATGCCATGTGCGTTGCGACGGGTCCCCGAATGCGTGCCAGCGTGGTGCGAGCGATATGCCCCCCGATCTTGGCATAGTGCTCGGCCGGCATGATCGTCGGCGAGGACACGGGATCGAAATAGCAAATGGCGGTCGCGCCCGCATCGATTTGTGCGTTTGCCCAGTGCACGCAGAACTCCCGGTTACGCTGAACCAGTTCCCAGAAACTGTCGGGGCGTTCGAAGATTGTCAGCAGGTACGCCTCGAAGCCCAGCTGCATCACGGGCAGGGAAAAGGGTGACATCACGACGCCGATGATCGGCACCGTTTCGCCGACCCGGCGGCGCATTTCGGCGATGGCGCTGAGGACGCGCTTGAGCACGGGATTGGTGTTTGCATTGGGTCCCTCCAACCGCTCGATATCCTCGGGATCGCGGAGGAGAGGGGTACCGGCATTGGGAGGCCCTTCTTCGACAAAACACACCTCGCCGCCAAGGGCTTCCACTTCGATGGCTGCGTAGAAGAAGGCGTAAAGACAGTCATGTTGGTGGCGTTTCTGCAATGCCACCTGGGTGCGGGCTACCCGGATGGGATCGGAGAAGTACTCGCGTGGGGACAACCCGGACTCCCGGGCACCGTGGAGATTGTTGAGCAAAAACAGGGGGACTCGGTCCGGTTCCCGGTGCCCCAGGGCCGTCGTTACGCGTTCCATGGGCGTCATCGTATCTGCGTTCATCGGTCGGGCAACGCTCCTTCCAATTCACGAACGATGCGGATGGCATCGGATGCGCTCGTGCCCATGCGATCGGCGCCCACCCGGTGGTATAGGTCGGGATCCAGGCGGAAAGGTGCGCCGCCCACGACGAGCCACGGGCGGATCCCTTCGGCCGTCAGGGCACGACGAACATCCTCCACGGCGAGGGCGGCGGGTAGCATAAGGGTGGATATCATGAGGATATCGATGTCATCGTTTTGGGCCCGGCTCGCGAGCTCCCATGCTTCACATCGGCCGTAGTCGATGGCATCGATCGCCGCGCCATGGAGGATGGCACGTACCATGCGCTTGCCCAGCATGTGGTAATCATCGAGCACACCGATGGCCACGCGCGGGCCGGAATGACCGCTCGAGGTGGCCGGAGGGAGCAAGTCGTCGGCCAATTCTTCACAAATCCTCCCGGCCATGTAGACCTGGGCCAGGGAGTACGTGCCCTGTTCCCAGCCATCGCCGATGGCTTCCAGGGCGGGGGCGATGACATCGTCGACGATTGTTTGGGGAGCATCCACGTCGCAGTACTCCGTGATAATTCGCCTGGCCTGGTATCGGTCGATGGTCAACATGGCATCGCGGAATCCCGCGACAATTTGCGCTCGTTCCACTAGACGTCCCCGCTTTCTCCCGGGATCACCGGTGCTCTTTCGCATTGCGATGTATCATCGCATGATCGCCTTCAATAGCTGCGGCGCCGTCGATCCGCGGGATCGACTCGCTCGTCGCGCTGCCAGGCCGCCACGGGTGGAGTCAGTTCGGTCTCCGGGGGTACGCGCACCTCGATGAAATGCAGCCCCTCCTCCGCACCCGCTTCGGTGAGCCGGTCCCGGAATTCCGCCGGGGTTTGGGCATACGAAGCCCGGGCGCCCAAGGCGGTCGCGGCGTCCACGAAGGACGCGCGCCCCGGGAAATCCACGGCGTGGTAGCGTTCCTCGTAGTACAGCTTCTGCAGCATCTTGATCCAACCGTAGGATTCATTGCGGAAGTGCACCACGATCGTGGTGCCACCCGCGTCGGCAAGTGTTTCAAGTTCCCCGATCGTCATGCTGAGGCTGCCGTCACCCACCAACGCGACCACGGGGTCCGCCGGCCGGGCCATTCGGGCGCCCAGGGCGGCCGGGAGCGCGTAGCCCAGGGAACCATGGCTGCGGGCCGCATAGGTGGTGCGGCCGCGGCCCCGCGCACGGTAGTAAGCCATGAGATATGGTGTGGGCGTGCCGGCATCCGCGATCAGGACGGATTCCCGGGGCAGGATTTCTTCCATGATCCCGAATAGCGCGCCGGGATGGATGCGTCCGGGATCGTATTGTCCCCGGGCATGTGCGGCGGCGATTTCCTCGTCGGCGGATGCCTTACGTTGGGCAAGCCATGTCGAAATGTCTTGCGGCCCGGCGGACTGTACTAGGCACGAAAGCAAGTCTTCCGCGGCACACCGGGCATCGGCCACCATGGCTTCGGAGGGCCTCGCATTTAGCCCGAGATGAGCCGGGTCAGCATCGATGTGGACGAGCGTAAGATCTTCCGCCAGGAGTTTTCCACCCCAGGTGGTGGTGGAGTTCAGCTTGGTCCCGAAGGCGAGGAGTAGATCACACTCTGTGACCGCCCGATTCGATGCCTCCTTGGCACCGTTTCCCCCGATTACCCCCAGCACCTGGGGGTGGTCCTCCGGCATCGAGCCCTTGCCATCCATGGTGGTGACGATTCCGGCTCCCAGGTGCTCCGCGAGCGTGAGCAGAACACCCCCGGCACGAGAGAGGTGTACCCCGCCGCCGGCCAGCACCAGGGGGCGTTCGGCCGCGAGGGCGAGGCCCACCACCCGCTCCACGGTTTCGGCCGACGGGCGTACCCTCCAGGCCGGGTAGCGGGCGGCGCACTCCAGGGCCCACAAGTCCCGTGTGCGAATCTTGTGATCGCGACCGGATAAGACATCCTCGGGGAAGGCCAGGTGTGCGGCGCCCCCGGGCGGCGCCGTGGCGCTGCGAAAGCCAAGCCGAACCAGGTGGGGGATATCCACCGGGCGCATGACGCGGGTGGTGCGCTTTGTGCTGGAGCGATAGAGGGCCTCCTGGTCCAATGATGTGATAGAAGCGCGGTGATCGCTGCTGATTGCGGTATCGCTGGTCAGGAGGATCATCGGGATGGCGCTGTCGTTCGCCTCGGCGGCCGCCGGCAGGAGATAAGTCGCACCGCCTCCACTTGGTGCCTCGACGACGCCGGGCCGGTCCGATAGCCGGGCATACGCGTCCGCCATGTACCCGGCCGATCGCTCGTCCCGTGCCAGGATATGTCGTATCCCGGAGTCGCGGAGTGCATCATAAAACGCCATGGATGTATCACCGGGCAGTCCAAATATCACCTCGACCCCGTGGGCATTCAGCATGTTGACGAGAATGTCGGCTCCTCGCAATATTCTCAGTCCCTTCCAGGGGCAGCCGCGCCGTCGAGCGCCCAGCATTAACCCGAGCGGGGATATCCTGCGGGGCTGTCGGGACGAACCCTACGCCGCCCGCATGTCAAACCGGCAACCGTTTTGTCACTTCATCGCAGGGGGTTCGGCGATCCCTTGGCCGTGGGCGCTCGCCCCATCGAGGTTGGTCATGCCACGGTGAACCACGCGAATCGTGTCGGCTACCCAATAATCCTGGTCCATCGGGTCGCCGCCGTAATACTTGGTCATCACGGCCAGGATATACGGGCGGCGATCGAGTTCGACGATACCCGCGTCGCAGCGCACCTTGTCCATGCCCCCGGGCTTATTGGCCATGACCGTACCCTTGGGCAGTGCGGCAGCCATCGGCCCTTTCTTGGGTTTTTGGAGAATACGGAGACATTGCTCCGATACCCCCGGGGAGAGCCGGTCCCCCTCGGCGATCATGCCGAGCATTTCGACCATTTCCTTGGGGGTACTGATGTTTTCCCGGTCGGCGGCGATGGCTTCGTAATCCTGCATCTTGCGGCCGACGATTGTGCTGGCAAGGCCCCAGTCGGATATGAACTCGCGCATGCGGTCCAGGCCGACGCGGTCGATCACCATGTTAGTGGCCGTATTGTCCGAGATAGTGATCATCAGCGTGGCGATGTCCATCCAGGTCATCGTCGCGGGATTCTCCAGGTAGGCGATCACGCCCGAACCTCCGACGACATGATCGACACCGACTTCCACGGGCTCTGAAAGGTCGACCTCTTCCCGTGCTCCCAGTTCGAATAGTGCCGCGAGTAGGTGAATCTTGATCGAAGAGGCGGTAGGAAATATCTCGTTCCCGTTAATATCTATCACGCGATCGCCATGGAGATCCCGTAGGTGCAACCCGGCCACTCCACCGAAGGCGGTGATCCGTTCACGCAGGGTGCGCTCCATGGCATCCCAATACAGGTGTTCTCCCACTACTATCTCTCCCTCCAGGACCGATGTATCCTATGCCTTTCACCCCACGATGGCCACTTCCTCCCGACAAGCGGCGATTGATGGTGGATAGGGGGGACCGTAAAACCCCACGCTTCGATCATGCTGGCACATATCGTCGAATGTGCCACTGTGCGTCAACAGCCCTCGGCACGTGTCGGTCAATACCCTTCCGGGGCGTCGCGGGAGAGGTGCCGTAGTATCGTCGATCAGGAGTGGATTTCACCGCTGATCGATTTCTTGGCGCGCGTCCATCGGGAGCTTCACCACCCGATCGCGGTTGCAGGGGAGATCCCGCGAATGCCGCCTGGTCTTCACCGGGGAAGGATGGGTGTTGTACCCCCAGGTGTTGGCATTTTGCGGCTGACCACCCCGGTGTAGAGTGAATGCGAAGCTGGCCGAAAGGGGGATCGTCCCATCATGATCCACGCGCAAGCACTCGGAGGGATATTTCAAGATCAATTGAAAGATGTAGGACGCGCCGCGAGGGCACGCTTCCACGGGATTGACCGATGAAGGGGGTTGGCTCCCACCCTGTGGGATGAGCCCAGGATGCACGCGCATATTGACACGCATGGAGGAGGGAACACCCGGTGACAAAGAAACGGGACGTCTCAGCCACGGTTTTCGTAAATCCCGTCCCCCTGGTCCTGGTGACGGTGGCGGATCGACGGGGGAGACATAGCATCATCACGGTTGGTTGGGCAGGAGGGATGTGTGCAGATCCCCCGTACGTGGGGATCGCAGTGCGATTGGATCGCTTCTCCCACGACATCATCTGTGAATCCAGGGAATACGCGATCAATCTGCCGACCCGCGATATGCTCGAGGTGGTCGACTATTGCGGTAGCGTGTCCGCGAGGGAGCGCGACAAATTTGCGGATACCGGTTTGCACCGGGAGGCGGCGACCCGGTTACAGTGGGCATCCCTTATCCGAGAGTGTCCGGTCAATCTCGAATGCCGGGTGGAGGACATCCTTTCCCTCGGGCAGCACGATTTTTTCGTCGGCCGCGTGGTTGCGACCCGGGCGCACTCCGATTGGTTGGGTGAACGGGGCCGAATTTGTCCACTACCCCGCGAATACCTCGCCTACAGCAGCGGGGAATACCTCGGGATCGAGGCCCCCCTGGGTCGCCGCGGCAAAATATTTCGTCCCCGCGCTTGAACTCCGGGACAAGGAGGTCTATTCTTCTCTGGAAATGTCCTTTGTTCGACACGCAGGCTCCCGCCCTGGTGGGGAGGATTGTCCATTGTCATCAGTAGCCTCCGATGTGGCGAAACGACGCATCGATCTCGACCGGATCATCCAAATACTGAAGTTCCACGTACCGCTGGGGTTAACCACCACGCTGATCGCCAGCAGCCTGTCCATCGTAAATTCGGGCTTCGCGCGTACGGCGAACCCGGAGACCGCCCTTGCGGCCTTCGCCGTCGGCCATACCGTGGTCAACGTGTTCGCCTCACCCATCGTCCACACGCAGCAGCTGATCGTCATTTTCGGGAAGACCCGCCAGGGCCTGGCCAATGCCCGGAAGGTCTTACTGGGTGTGGCGAGCCTGGTCTTGGCCTGGATTGCGCTGATGGCATTTTCTCCCCTGGGTAGCTTTATATATCTCAACATCTTTGGTGCTCCTGCCAGTTTGATGCCTGAGATCCTTGTCGTGGTCCGGATCTGCCTGTTCCTGCCGCTGGTGTACTCCATGCGCGCGGCAGCCAACGCCTCGTTGATGTTGCAGCGGCGGACGTCTATGATGACGACCTCGTTACTGATACGCCTGGGCATCATGTTCCTCATGACGCTCGTGCTTCCGGGGATGGATATACCGGGCATCGTGGTGGGAACCGTCATTTGGGTAGGGGGGATCGCGGTAGAGGCCACCAGCAGTACGATTTTTGCCGCGCGTGGTCGAATACCTGGGATCGTCGGCGATGCGCTCGCGGGGGATTCCATCCACGATTGTCTCCGGGTGCTCGGACCGCTGGTCTTGAATGGATCGCTGATGATGCTCACCCTGCCCGTGATCAACGCAGGCCTCTCGCGTACCCTCGCCCCCGAGCGTAGCCTGGCCGCTTTCCAGGTGGCGTGGAACCTGGCCTGGATGTTCGTCGCGTTCATCCAGAACAACCTCCGTCAGACGATCGTCGTTTTCCTCGACAGCAAAGCGTGGCAGGATGCGTTGCGTCGGGTCAGTTTTTGGTTGCAAAGCCTCGTCTCCGGTCTCCTGTTGGTCCTTGTGATCACCGGTGGGGCGGAAATGGTCATGTTGCACATCATTCGCGTCGAACCGGACCTGATCGCGGACGCACGGAATATCATGCTGGTGCTGGCGATCTTCCCCTTCATCTGTGGCATGATCGAATACCGCGCGGGTGTTGCCATGCGGGCCCGTGAGGTGGGGGTCGTGGGAATCGCACGCGCTGCCGACCTGGGCATGCTCCTCACCCTGGTATTCCTCGTGGGCACGCTATTCCCGGCCCTCGGTGCCCTCGTCGGTCCCCTGGGGATGGTGGTCGGCGCGGCTGCCAACTTGGTCGTGCTCCGGTTGTTGGGCAGGGATGGCGTTCCCGGGATACGGCCCCGGGAGGGGGGATGAGTCCCTCCCGGACGCTCGGTATGTGCGGCTAGAGGGTGCCGCGATCCCGTGCGGTTGCCAAAGCGGCGAATACCTCTGCGCTCGTGTGAATCCCGGCGTAGAAGCAGTCGAGCACGAGGTTTTCGTTGGGCGAGTGGTTGTTCTCGTCGGCGTTCGCATAGGGGATACCCACGTGGGGGATACCCAGGGTGTTTGGCCATACGGCGTTCGGGAGGCTCCCACCACTGGAGAGGTTGATGAAGGGCTCACGATCCCGAGCACGCTCCACCGCGCCGGCTATCACCGGTATTGCGGGATGGTCGGCCGGGGTCCGACTGGGTCGCATCCCACCGATTCCCCTCACATGCATTTCAACCCTCGGGTCCAGCGCGTGGATATGGGCGCGCAACTTCTCCACCAGGTCATCAAACCGCTGGTCGACCACCGTGCGGATGTCGATTCTTGCCTCGGCCTCCGAGGGAATGATCGTCTTGCTGCCCGGGCCGGTGTACCCCGAGATCAAACCGTTGATATTGAAATATGGCTCGAGCATGATGCGGCGGTAGTACTCCTCCTTGGGCATGGTGACCCGCGGCAATCCCATGGTCGCGCCGAAGGATTCGGCATCGAACGGGAGTCGTTCGATAATCTCCCGGTCGGTTTCGGTGACGGCTCGCACGTCATCGTAGAAGCCCTCCACCAAGACCTTCCCCGAGGGGTCCACGGTATGGGCGAGGACGTGGATCAACATCCATGCAGGATTGGGCGCGACACCTCCCTTGTTGCCGGAGTGGTTATCACGGTCGGCACCCTGTGCCTTGAGCGTAATGCCGATTACACCCCGGTTTCCGAGGCTAATGAGCGGGGCACCACTGGGGTGCATCGTCCCGTCGGAGATGAGCACAAGGTCCGCGGCCAGAAGGTCCCGGTTTTTCGCGACGAAGGTCTCGAGATTGGGCGAGCCCGATTCCTCTTCTCCATCGAATATGAATTTTAGGTTCACGGGTACGTCGCCGTGCACCGCCTTCCAGGCCGAGGCTGCCATCACGTGCGTGAGCAATTGCCCCTTGTTGTCACCCGTGCCGCGCCCGAATAGGCGTCCGTCCCGGACAACCGGCTCGAAAGGAGGGCTGTCCCATCGTTCGAGGGGTTCGGGGGGCTGCACATCGTAATGGCCGTAGCAAAGGAGGGTGAACGCATCCGGGTCCTTGCTGGGGAGCGCACCGAACACCACCGGCTGACCGTCGGTGGGAAGGATGCTGGCTTTTACGCCCATGTTCTCCATCTGCCGGGCCAGGATCTCCGCACATTCGGTCACGCCCTCATCCCGCGCGCTAATGCTCGGTTGACGAACCAGGTCGATGAGGTCCGCGAGGTAGGCCTCCTCGTGCACATCGATATGTCGGTGGACGGGTTTGGGGTCAAGCAATCGGACCACCTCTTGTCTTGAGGGTATTTCAGACATGTTTCTACGGGCGGGTGTATTTTCCCGCCCCAGGCAGAGGGAACATGCGACATCGCCTAGAGTTCGAAGACCTCGTAGTGTATGCGATTCCCGGGTACGCCCAGGGATCTCAGAATCGCCAGGATGCTTCGACGCATGGGTGGTGGGCCGCAGACGTAGAAGCGGCGTTCGGCGAGATCGCCGGCGTAACGGCGGATGCGCTCGGCATCGATATGCCCCTTCTCGCCTTGCCAGCCGGGGTCGTCTG
>PUNF01000133.1 GCA_003552525.1 Clostridia bacterium
CGGCGAGAATCGGGTCCATCAATGGTCATCCTCCTATTCCTAGCCAAATCGAACCGCCCCCAAGTGGTTGCCGCTGTACGAAGGGGGTTTCGACAACACCCGGCATTCTCCATCCCGAAAGATAACAAGAAAAAGGCCGCCCCGAAGACGACATCCCCCGGGGCGGCCTACCTAGATCCGGGATGCTTCTTGCACTACATCATAGACCTACAGCATCCTCTGTCTCCGCGAGATACTGCTCCAACTTTCTCTTCACCCTCTGGAGCGCGTTATCGACAGATTTCACGTGCCGGCCAATTTCTTCGGCGATCTCTTGGTACGATTGACCATCGAGGTAGGCCATCAACACTCTCCACTCGAGATCGCTGAGCATTTCTCCCATGCGTTTCTCGATTTGATAAAACTCCTCGCGGGAGATAATTAGCTGTTCGGGATCGGAAATACGGCTTCCGGCCAATACATCCATAAGGGTACGGTCGGAATCCTCATCGTATATGGGCTTATTGAGCGATACGTAGGAGTTCAACGGAATATGCTTCTGGCGAGTGGCCGTCTTTATCGCCGTGATGATCTGTCTTTGAATGCATAACTCGGCAAATACTTTAAATGAAGACAGCTTGTCCGGTCGAAAATCCCGGACGGCCTTATAAAGACCGATCATACCCTCCTGAATGATGTCCTCGCGATCCGCACCGACGAGGAAGTAGCTGCGCGCCTTCGCACGGACGAAATTCTTATACTTCAACATCAGATACTCGAGCGCCTTATGGCTACCTCCGCGGGCAATTTCTACTAGGTCCTCGTCGATCATTGCCTCGTACTCCGCAGGGTAAAAGTCTACCTGGGGGTGGATACTCACCTATACCATCCTCCACTTCTCAAGGAATTGACTTCCATGGAAGATTTGGTGGACCATTTCGTCTCATCTGGCCACGGTGCAAATTCGAGGGTGAATGTGTACGATATCACTTTGTATCCTAGTGTACCGGCGTTCGTCAGATGCGTTAGGCACCGTCTGAATAGGGAAAATCCCCCCTATTGTCCTGCACATTATACTGCCCACCTGTTCCGATGGTCAACCATCGATGAATCCCTCTATGGAGTCGTCTTCTCCTCCGCCATCCTTCGTCGTACGATTTCATAGGTGATCACACCAGCGGCAACGCCCACGTTCAACGATTCCACCCGACCACGCAAAGGCAATGCTACCAATTCATCGCATCGATCTCGGACGAGCCGAGGAAGGCCCTCTCCCTCGGAACCCAAGCAAAGCACCACACCACCCCGCGTATCCATTTCATACACACAGTGGCCGTCTGCCTCTGCACCGTACACCCAAAGTCTTTCGTCCTTGAGTTCTTCCAGCGCACGCACGAGATTCGAAACCCTAGCGACACGCACGTATTCCGAAGCACCGGAGGAGACCCTCACCGCAGCCGGTGTCACTTGCGCCGCCCGACGCTTCGGTATGATCACACCATGCACACCGGCACACTCCGCCGTCCGAAGAATCGAACCGAGATTGTGTGGATCGGTGATGTTTGCGACGGCGATAATGAAGGGATGTTCACTGGATCGCCTGGCGACGGCCAACATTTCCGAAACGCTGGCATAGGGATAAGGGTCAAAGAACCCCATGATCCCCTGGTGATTCTCGTGTGGCTCCTGCGCATCAAGGTGGCCCCGCTCGACAAAGTGAACATCACCCCCTCGACTTCGCGCCAGGGCGCACATCTCCTCGACGTCCGCATCCATGCCCAATCCGCGGTCAACCTCGATCGAATGCACCCGACGACGCCCCGCACGCAGCGCCTCGAAGATCGCCTGGCGACCCCAGATCCGCTCCTTGCTCATTCCTCCTCCTCGGCCTCTCGACAGGCGCGCGGGGTCTTGTAGGGGAGATGGTCTACGGTCATGCGATCGATCCGTCCACAGCTCATCTTTCCCTCGCGACACAGACCTTGGCTGATACAGGGTGGGCCAGACATCTCAAAAGTTAGTGGGGCGACCTCCCGCAACCTGCGCTGGATACGATGTGCCAGCATCCTGATCTCCCACTGCGAACGGTTACATGCACGAAGCGCGATCCACTCCAGCCACGCACGGGCGTTCTTGGACATTACAATGTTAGAGCTCGCGGCAGCGGGCAAGACGAAGCGCGCATCTTCCCTGGGTACGCCAGCGTCCCGCAGGTCCCGGTACAGATCTCGGCTCGTATCCATGTGCCTGGCGAACCGCGCAGCTAGGTGTTCGTGCTTCCTTATGCTCGGCGGTGTCACGTATTCAAATCCACGCTGGTCAATATACCTTTGGGATTGCTGTGAATAGCTGGCAATGCGGGAGCGGACCAGCTGATGTGACGTAACCCTACTCAACCCCTCGATCCCGACGACCATGTGCGCATGCTCAAAGGGAGAAAGATGACCCAGGTCGCGAATGAGGCGAACCAGCCTTGCGACATCGGAATCATCCAGGCCGGTCTGTAGCTCCTCGATCCCGCTGGGGGAGTAGCACAGGTGTGCAGCCGTGGCCACCGTGCGATCCGGATCCGGTGTAGATTGAAGCAAGATAACCTTCATTATGACCCCCTGTGTCTAACGCGCGGACCCTCGATTGTATCTTCTATCGTGTACCCTAGGTCTTCCAAGCGATCGCGGATCATGTCCGCCAACTCGAACACTTTCTCTTCGCGTGCACGCTCTCGAACATCCAAGAGCACCTGCAGAAGATCTCCTTCCCTAGCGTGTTCCGTCGCCTGCCCCTCTGCTTCTAAAAGATCGGGCCAGATACCGAGAATCCGGGCGTGAATCTCCAATTGGTCGCGCATGTCGGCGAGGGCGAGGACCGTTTCACCGGCGGGAGAAAAATCGCCTGAAAACAGTTGGCTGTTCAGCTGGCGCACAGCCTCAAACACGGCGGCCAGGGCGCGTGCCGTGTTGAAGTCATCCTCCATTGCCGAACGGAAGCCTTCCTGAAGCCCAGTAACGGCCTGCTCTATGGCAGCGGTAACACCCCCGTCGCTATCTTGGTCGACCGGATCAATACGGTGGAGCATATCATCAAGGTTGATCACGGATTCGCGCAATCGATCCCATGCTTTTTGCGCCTCATCCATCCGATCTTCGCTGTACGTCAGGGGCTTTCCGTAATGGGCACTCAGCAGGAAAAGGCGAAGGACCTGAGGCGTGTACTCCTCGAGGATCTCCTCCACCGTCACGAAGTTACCGAGCGACTTCGACATCTTCCCCTCTTCACCGGTGACCATCCCGTGATGCACCCAGTAACGGGCCTGGGGACCCGAGCACGTGGACAGTGATTCACTCTGAGCGCGTTCATTCTCGTGATGCGGAAAGATCAGGTCCGACCCTCCCGCATGGATATCAAAGTCGAATCCGAGATATTCCCTAGTCAAGGCTGAGCACTCGATGTGCCACCCTGGACGACCACGTCCCCAGGGACTATCCCACGCGGGCGCATCATCTGTAATGCGTTTCCAGAGTGCGAAGTCCGCAGGGTGCCGCTTGGCCTCGTTCACCTCGAGGCGAGCCCCCGCCCTGAGATCCTCGGGGGCCTGGCCGGAAAGGCGACCATAGTCCGCATAGGTGGTAACGTCGAAGTAAACATCACCATCGACCTCATACGCGTGACCATGTTCCACCAGATCGGAGATCGCATCGATGATATCACCGATGTGATCGGACACCCACGGGGCCGCATCGGGACATGATACACCCAGCGCATCCATCAACGCCTCATACTGTGCGTAATACCGTTCAGCAAGGGCACGTTCAGAAATGCCTTCCAGCTCGGCCCGAGCGAGCACCTTCTCGTTCACATCTGTGACGTTTTGCACGACGCGAACGCGCCATCCCCGATAGCGCAAAAAGCGCACTACGGTATCCCAAAAGACGGATGGGCGAGCATGGCCCAGGTGGGTATCACTGTACGGCGTAATTCCGCAAATGTATATGTCCAGCTGGCCCGGTTTACGGGACTTCAGTTCCTCCTTCGCACCCGAAAGGGTGTTGTGTACGCGGATCACCAATCGTTTCACCTCCACGAGCGTGTCAAGATACCGATCAGAGCCTGGGACTCCCGGACACCAACGTGCAGACAGCCCAGGCCGCAGCACCCTCTCCACGTCCAATCGGGCCCATGCCCTCGTCCGTCGACGCCTTGATCGATACCCGGTCGACCGGTAGACCCAGGATATGCGCCAGGTTCGGAATCATCTCTGGAATGTAGTCCGCCAGCCGTGGTTTCTCCAGTAGAATCGTGGCATCTATATTATGGGGGGTGAAACCGGCCTCAGCCCACCGACGCACAACAACGGCCAACAAACGCCCGCTCTCGGCATCTCGGTATGCTTCATCCGTCGGCGGAAAGTGTCTGCCTATGTCGCCCATTGACGCGGCACCGAGCAGCGCATCCGCCACGGCGTGGACAAGTACATCGGCGTCAGAATGGCCCTCGAGACCATGTTCGGCGGGCACCCTCACCCCGCCGAGTACCAATGGGCGACCCTGGACCAATCTATGGCTGTCATATCCGATCCCCACTCGAATTGGATGTGTATCGGCGCAAATCCGATTCAGGTAATCGAGATCCGATTGGGACGTCACTTTGATGTTCGTCTCCTCCCCCACTACAATCGCGATGGGAATGTCCAAGAATTCCAGCAAGGAAGCATCGTCGGTGAAATCCCCTAACCGATCACCCAACCTCCCGTACACATCCCAAAGAATTTCATGACGAAACACCTGTGGTGTCTGGATGGCGCGCAGACGTGTGCGGGTGAGGGTGCGATGCACATGGAGATCCTCATTCTCCGGTTCGGCCAGCCGAATCTCTTTCACGGTATCGTGTATCGGGATGCCAGGCACACACGCACCGACTTCGGCCGCTTTCCGAGAAACGCGATTGAGCAGATCGCAGCTTGCCAGGGGCCTTGCAGCATCGTGTACCGCCACCAGGTCACCCTCTCCCCCGAGAGCCGTGAGGCCTCTAAAAACCGAATGAGCCCGCGTCTGCCCGCCCGGGACAACAGTAACATTTTCGCCCGGCCAGTCAGCCAACGCACCCCGCAAATCACTCAACCACTCTTCGCGTGCGACGATTACGACCCGACCAATGGCCCGATGACG
>PUNF01000130.1 GCA_003552525.1 Clostridia bacterium
CGTGGAGATGGGCGTGCGCTTGATTACCCCCATCGCCATAGAAGAGGGTGTCCGTTTCGCGATTCGCGAGGGTGGACGCACCGTGGGCGCCGGAGTAGTCGCCTCCATCGTAGAGTAGCCGTCGCGGCAGCCGTTTTGACACCTCAATAGCGCTGTGATATAGTTGGCCAGTCTGACCATGAGATTCTAACCCGGGCGATCATATGATCGCCCGGAGTGTGAGGTCCAAAGGAGGCGACGTTTCATGCGGGTCATAATCAATCTCGAGTGTACCGAGTGCAAAGAGCGCAACTACAGCACCACCAAGAATCGACGGACTACCACCGATCGGCTCGAGATGAAAAAATACTGTGGCCGGTGCCAGTCTCATACCGTGCATCGGGAGACCCGCTGACGCGGCCATCTTGTCTCAGGCGCAGGTGGGTAGTAAGATGGAGGATAGCGAAGCAGGATATTGTGCAGGCCCGTAGCTCCAACTGGCAGAGCAGCGGACTCCAAATCCGCGGGTTGGGGGTTCGAATCCCTCCGGGCCTGCCATTTTCCGTCCCGCCCTCCGCGAATATGCTGGCCTAGGAACACGTGTCAGCCCATGGGAGTGACCCTTGAGTATGTTTCGGAGAGCTGCGAAGTTTTTGCGTGACGTCCGTGCTGAACTGCGGAAGGTAGTTTGGCCAAGTCGTCGGCAGACGACAATTTACACCGCCGTGGTTCTGGTATCTGTCGGCATCGTTGCCGCCATCATCTGGGCGGCCGACACTGGTTTTGGAGGCGCAATTCGATTCATCATCGCACGATGAGGAGGTGTGGGATGCCCCGACGAGTTTCGTGGGGGATCTCGATGGTATGACGACATCCGGTGAAGGCGTAGAACGCTCCGATACCCGTGAGGGCCAGGAACCGGGTGAGTGGTATGTCATCCATACTTACTCCGGACAGGAGAAATCCGTCAAAGAGCGTCTTCGCAAACGAGTAGAGTCCATGGGGTTGGAGGATCAGGTTTTCGAGGTTCTCGTTCCCACGGATGAGCGAATACAGGTCAAAGATGGCAAGAAGACCACGGTAGAGGAACGGGTTTTCCCAGGGTATGCACTCGTTCGGATGCGAATGACCGAGCAATCCTGGCACGCCGTGCGGTACACACCGGGGGTGACCGGGTTTGTCAGCTCCGGAACCACGCCAGTTCCTCTGGATCATGCGGAAGTGGATAGTATCCGCAATAGAATGGCCGAGGAGAAGCCCCGGCCAAAGATTGATGTGGAGATCGGTGAGAACGTCCGGGTCGTATCCGGGCCCTTCGATGGATTCATGGGTACCGTTAACGAAATCGATGCACGTCAAGGCAAGGTCCACGTGATGGTGAATATGTTCGGGCGCGAGACGCCGGTGGAGCTGGACTTCACCCAGGTAGAAAAGGTCTAGACGGCAATGCGGCCGCGCGGGGAGGATTCGAACGATAATGGCCAAGCGAGTAGCAGCAATCATCAAACTACAGATCCCGGCAGGTAAGGCAACTCCCGCTCCTCCGGTAGGACCCGCTTTGGGTCAACATGGAGTCGATATCATGTCCTTCGTAAAGGAGTTCAATGCCCGTACGGCCGATCAAAGCGGGACGATCGTCCCCGTGGAGCTCACCGTATACGCTGATCGGTCCTTTGAATTCATTACGAAGACACCTCCGGCGGCAGTTTTGCTTCGCGAAGCAGCCGGGATCGAAAGCGGCGCCGCGAACTCGAAAGAGGAAAGGGTTGGTAGGGTTACGCGTGACCAGCTGCGCGAGATCGCGGAAGTCAAGATGGAAGACCTCAACGCCGCATCGGTAGAAGCCGCCATGCGCATGATCGCCGGAACCGCCCGGAGCATGGGAATTACCGTCGAAGGATAGTCACGTGATGCGGTGGGTTTCGATGTGGGTTACGTGGGAGGATCTGATCCGCTTGAACCACGGGAAGGAAGGATAATTTTGTCACCAAGAAGCCGCGCCTATCAAGATGTAATTGAAAAGGTTGATCGAGATCACCTTTACTCGCCAGCAGAAGCAGTGCGCCTGGTCAAAGAGGCAGCCTTTGCGAAGTTTGACGAGACCGTCGAGTGTCATGTGCGCTTAGGAGTCGATCCCCGTCACGCAGATCAGGTGGTTCGCGGAGCGACCGTGCTTCCCCATGGTACGGGTAAGGACGTCCGGGTGGTCGTCTTCTCCCAGGGTGAGAAGGCCGAAGAGGCGCGCGAGGCTGGGGCCGATGAAGTGGGCGCCCAGGAGCTCGCCGAGAAGATCGAGGGCGGATGGCTGGACTTCGACGTCGCTATTGCGGCACCTGATATGATGCCGGTCGTCGGTCGCCTTGGTCGCGTGCTCGGTCCACGGGGAATGATGCCGAATCCGAAGTCGGGAACCGTGACCGATGACATTGGCACGGCCGTCAAGGAAACCAAGGCAGGCAAGGTTGAGTATCGCACGGATCGCCAGGGCAACGTCCATGTGCCCATTGGTAAGGTTTCCTTTGATGACGAACAATTGGTGGAGAACCTGTTTGCATTGACGGATACACTGCAGAAAGCGCGTCCCCCGGGGGCGAAGGGGCGCTACTTCCTGCGGATTACCCTGGCCAGTACAATGGGTCCAGGAGTGAAGGTCAATCCCCAGGAGGCCGTTCCCGGCCTCTGAGGATCGAATACAAATTGCCCTGCCCGAGACAGTAGGTGCGTGATGCATAATGACGATACATCGTCGCCTACCGAGGCAGCCGGTCCCGACCGTAGGACTGCATGACTCCTTCGGATATTTCGTGCCCGCTGCCCGATGGCAGCGGGCTTTCGGATGCGCAGGGCGGCGAAACGGAGGTGAGTTGCACCCACATGGTTAGACCCGAAAAGGTACGTGAAGTGGAGTTGCTGACCGAGAAGCTGTCCCAGGCGGAGTCCGTGGTATTTGTGGACTTCCGTGGCCTCAACGTTGCGCAGGCGCAGGATTTGCGGAACCAGTTCCGAGAGGTGGGCGTCGAATACCGGGTTGTGAAGAATACCTTGTTGGGGTTTGCCGCGGAGGCCGCGGGATTGCATGGGCTGGATGGCATCCTAGAGGGTCCCACGGCGATCGCCATTTCCTACGATGACGTGACCGCTCCGGCGGCGGAAGTGAAGAAGTTCTCGCAGAAGGCCGGGGTACTGGAAATCAAGGGCGGAATCCTTGAAGGCAGTTTCATCGGTGCTCAAGAAGTCAGGCGTTTGGCCGATCTACCTTCCCGAGAAGAGTTGCTGGCCCAGGTGGCCCGGTGCTTTGCCGCACCCATGGTGCGCTTTGCCAGTGTCGCCCAGGCACCAATGCGCGATCTGGCTTACGTCGTTTCGGAGATACAAGCCCAGCAAGCAGGATGATGTGTGTTACCGCCCACACCACGGGCGAGAAAGGGAGCGTGAAACGAGATGGAGTCCAAGGTTGAACAGGTTCTCGATATCGTTCGAGATATGAAGGTTACGGAACTGGCGGAGCTGGTCTCGTCTTTCGAGGAAGAATTCGGCGTCTCTGCGGCTGCACCCGTTGCTGCAGTGGCGGCCTCCGGCGGGGGCGACGGCGCTGGCGAAGCGGCCGAGGAAGAGAAGACCGAGTTCGACGTCATTATCACCAGTGCCGGCGATAAGAAGATCCCGGTCATCAAGGTCGTTCGTGAGATCACTGGTCTCGGCCTCAAAGAGGCGAAGGCCCTGGTTGATAGCGCCGAAGAAGAGGGCGGTGCTGTCAAGGAGGGTGTCACCAGCGATGAAGCCGAGGACCTCAAGCGCCAGTTGGAAGAGGTTGGTGCGAGCGTCGAGGTGCGCTAGCTTCCACACACGCCTTCGTCAAGCGGTATACAGTGAAGATGCGGTCCCGGGAATCGTTCCCGGGACCGGATCTATCATTGACCGAACCTCAGGCTTATGCTAAAATACTAGGTTGCTATTGAGTATAAATTTTGGGTAGAGGGGACGCTCTGGAGGATTCGGTAGACGGGCCATTATCGCCCTTGCAGACGGGATAAACCTCGATAGGCAGCACCCGTCACGAGGACCTGCATATCCTCGTTTGGGAAAGGTCGTTTTCTTTTGGTCCCTCAAGGACTCAGGCAAAGCCGAAAAGGAGTGAAATCTGCATGGCCCAGCCGCACCAGGTCGGCGTGAACGATAGGCGGTCCTATTCGCGACTTGACGAACCCATGGAGATGCCGGATTTGGTAGAACTCCAGCGTAGCTCATACGACTGGTTCGTCAACCAGGGTTTACGAGACATTTTTGATGATGTATCTCCCATCGAGGACTTCACGGGAAATCTAGTGCTAGAATTTGGCGATTACAGGTTCGGTGACCCCAAGTATGACGTGGACCAATGCAAGGAGCGCGATGTCACCTACGCAGCTCCGCTTCGCGTGCGCGCGCGGCTAATCAACAAGGAGACCCGTGAGATCAAGGAACAGGAAGTCTTCATGGGTGACCTGCCGTTGATGACCGATCGCGGTACCTTCATTATTAACGGGGCCGAGCGAGTCGTGGTCAGCCAGTTGATCCGTTCGCCCGGTGTCTATTATTTCCGCGAATTCGACAATTCGGGAAGAACCATTTATACGGCGAAGTTCATCCCGAACCGGGGTGCGTGGCTGGAGATGGATTGCACGGCTGCCAAGGTTTTGCGCGTCCGCATCGACCGTAACCGGAAGATCCCCATTACCGTGTTGGTGCGTGCCCTCGGATACCCGAGCGATGCCGAGGTAATGAGTATTCTTGGGGAGACCGAAGTTGTAAAGAGTACCTTGGAGAAGGATCCCACCGAGACCCAGGAAGATGCGCTCCTGGAGATTTATCGGCGCCTGCGGCCCGGTGAACCGCCTACGGAACAGAACGCACGCGAATTGCTGGAGAGCATGCTCTTCGACCCGCAGCGGTATGATCTGGCGAACGTCGGGAGGTATAAGCTCAACCGCAAGCTGAGTATTCGCCATCGGATCGCGGATCGAGTGGCGGCGGAGGCTGTGGCGCAC
>PUNF01000041.1 GCA_003552525.1 Clostridia bacterium
CCCGACGTGGCGACCCTCAGACTCGGTGATCACGGGCATCGAGCCATACACCGGTGAGAGCGCACCTTCGGAAGGACAGGTGATCAAGTGTCATCAGGAGCCGGCTATATCGACATTAGCCACACGTTATCGGAGGATTTCGCGCCCTGGCCAGGAGATACGGCCTTCAGCAGGGTGGTTACGGCAAGTATCGCAGAGGGTGACTCGGTGAATCTCACCACGATGACGCTGAGTGGACACACCGGCACTCATATCGATGCACCCTACCACTACCACATGGACGGGCTTGGGCTCGAGGCACTCGATCCTGGCCTTTTCATCGGGGACTGTGCCCTGCTAGACGTGGAGAACCTAGAGGATGCGACGGGCAAGATCGGTGTCCTTCCGCTTGCTCGAGCCCTGGAATATCGCTTCTTGAGCACCAACACCCTCCCAAAGCGCCTGCTGTTGCGTACCGGGTACAAACCGGGCAGTCCCTTTGTGCAAAGCTTCGGTTACCCCTCTCCGACCTCCATCGCGATGCTCGCTTCGCGAGGCGTGCGACTCATCGGTACTGACGCACCGAGCATGGATGCTATTGATAGCAAGCGTCTGCCTACACATCGTGCCTGCGCCCGACACGGTGTCATCATCATGGAACTGTTGCGGCTGGAGCAGGTTTCGGAAGGGTACTACTTCCTTATTGCACCACCTCATAAGGTTGCGGATGCCGATGGATTCCCGGTTCGCGCACTACTATTCGATTGTGACTACTCTTCGATCCCCCGGCGCGACTGCACACCGTCAGCGAAGTAGTGCTTCACCTCGCACATCTTCGTGACTAGGTCGGCATAGTCTATGATGTCCCGGGGTGCCCCGCGACCGGTGAGCACGATTTCCACGTTCAATGGACGCGCATCCAACAAATCCAATACCTCATGCACTTGGAGAATCCCGTAATGCAAAGCCACATTAATCTCATCCAGCACCACGATATCGGCCTCACCCTTTTCGAGGGCCTCGCGGGCCCGGGCAAGCCCGGACTGCGCCAGGCGCACGACCTCCTCCGGGGGTTCGCCTGGAGGGAAGATGACGACATCCTTCCCGATCATGGCTCGCGTCTCCTCGTCGAGTTCTCCTTCACGTGCGATCAGGTATGGCTTACCTACCTGTTCGATCCGCAGATCGGGTTCCAGCCGGCGCACTGCGAGGTGCTCCCCATAGCCCCAGTGTTTCATGAACTGGATCATCAGCACCTTCAAACCACGGCCGATAGCGCGTATTGACAGGCCGAGGGCGGCCGTCGTCTTGCCTTTCCCATTGCCGGTATACACCTGCACATAACCGCGTTCCAGGGACGGCTCGTTCACAATTGCTCCCCTTTCTCGTTCTCCAGCACCGGGAATGCACTACCGGTGGGCATTAGGAAATAGTCGAACCGATTTCCGTGAGACTCCCGCACTCGCTCGACAGCCCCGTGCAGGTGCGGTGCAGGGATCATACCCGACTTCTCCACTGCACTGGGGCACAAGTCCGATACCAGGACGACGCGATAACGGGTGGCGAGGATGGCCATATGGTAGGCCATATATCCTCCAATGGAGAAGCGCCTTCGCACGGCAGCCTCGCGCTCCGAATTATCATTTAAGTCCAACAAGACTTTGGCGAAATCATCGTTCCCCATACCTTCTGCACAACGTGCGGTGATGACGATGGTGCCGCCCGGGGTCACGGCGCGAGCGGCATTGTAGAGCGTCTTGTATGTTTGATAGAGATTGATGTCCTTTGGGTATCCGCCGGCGGACGCGAAAACCACCGGTGCGCGGGACGCTATGGGAACTTCCCAGCACGTTTGGGCCATACGCCGACCTTCGATGTGTGCCTCGCGGGGATCACCGGCGAAGGCATGGGTGATCCGATGCGTATCATCATCGACGATCACGTTAAAGAGGAAGTCGGGTTTGACCAGGCTGCCGCCCTCCCAGATATCTTCGCTGCAGGGATTGCCGTCCATGGTACCGGCGACCACCTCAGGATTGACGCCCCCGGAAGGGGACAAGGCGAGTGAATGATTGGCCATGATTGTCTCATAACCGGCGACGCCTGGGACCAAGGCTTTCATTCCACCGCTGAAACCCGAAAGGAAGTGGTACACGATACCCCCCGTGCAGATCACGCGGTCTGCTTCGAGTACCAGGCGGTTGATTCGAACAGGTGTGCCGCGCGAAGTGGCCGCACAGAACACCATTTGATCTTCGCTTCGGGCGTCGTGATCCACACACCGGATTCCCTCCGGGAGACCATTGCCGATCAGCCGTGCCCACTCCTCGCGGGTGTGTCCGCGATGATCACCCGTTGCGGCCAGGAGCGTGATGCGCTCGGGGTGGACACCACCCTCCAGAAGAGACTCTATGATCGGGGGCAAGAAGACGTGCTGCCGCACCCAAAGGCGGGTGAGATCGCTGATGATCACCACGACTTCGTCGCCACTACCCACTGTATCCGCCAGTCGAGAGGACCCGATGGGATGCTGCAGGGCCTCGCTAATGACGGCCTGTTCACTCCGCGTATTCCCCGTACCCGCTGCCGACAATACATTCAGGGGTGCATCCGGCAGGTCGACCGTGATCGTATGGTGCCCGTAATCCAAGGTATATCCCATTGGCGATCTATTCCTCCCCAGCGAGGGCAATTGCGCGAAGCAAAACGTCCTGGGCTAGATTGCCCCCGGACAGAATGCACCCAATCCTGCACCCGGCATCAATCCGACGGACCAGTGTTCCCCTGCCTTTTAGAGCGGCGGCTACGGCTGCCGCACCGGCCGGCTCGACGACTAGCTTTTCCTTCCATGCGAGGAGTCCGGTCGCCAGGAGCATTTCCTCGTCGGTGACTGTAACCACTTCATCGATATAGGATGCCACGGTCCTATAGGTGAGTGCGCCCGGTTGTCGCACCGCAATCCCGTCGGCGATCGTCGAAATCTTTGGCAAGGTGATACGCCGGCCACCTCGGACCGAATCCACCATCGCCGCCGCACCTTCTGCCTGTACACCGATCACGCATACATCGTGCCATGGAAGATCCCTCCCGGGGATCAGATCTATCGGCGCTGTCTGGAGAAAACCCAGCGCCCCCGTGGCCAGGCCCCCTCCTCCGATCGGCAGGATGAGGGTATCGATCTCGGGCAAATCCTCGGCGATCTCCCACGTGACCGTAGCCTGTCCGGCTGCCACGATGGGATCATCAAAGGATTGAACATATGTCAGCGCACGTTTCTCCGCCATCTCCTGCGCAAAAGCGAGGGCGTCATCGTAGGTTTCCCCGTGGCGAATCACTTCCGCCCCGTAGGCACGACACCCCGCCTCCTTTACGAGCGGCGCATTATCGGGCATGACCACGGTTACGGGGGCGGACAATCGACGCCCTGCCAGGGATAGGCCCAGGGCATGGTTCCCACTCGAAGCTGCGATCAGGCCTTTTCTGCGCTGATCGGGTGCGAGATGATGGACACGGTTGTATGCACCGCGGAACTTGAAGGCGTGGGTATATTGTAGATTCTCGGCCTTGAGGTAGAGTCGACGCTGCGGCAGCAGATCCGTGGACACGACCAGTGGTGTCCGGTACGCCACACCCCGGAGCGTATCCCGCGCCACAGCCACATCGTCAAATGCGAAGGGCATCTTGCACATGGCCATCCCTACTACCCCCCACGATCAGATCTCGTCCAACGGGTAAACCGGGCGACGGAGGTTCCGGAACGCAAAACGATCCAGGTTTGGACTCGACAATCCCGGGCCGTCGACTTCTATGATTTCGCGGGCCAATGGTTCATAGGATGCGCGATAATGCACGGCAGACTTGAGAACCACGATCTGTTTGTGTTCGAGGTCGATCCCGACCGATCGCGGAGCCGCCGGGTCGACGGGTTGGAACCTCTGCTCATTCAGCACGATGTCCGTCTCACCCGTTCGCACGACCGCCGCGCGTCCCATGCTGCCTTTGAGGCCGGTGGACATCGGTCCCCGGTGCACAAAGTCACCGTCAGAGAGAAGACGAACCGCGCCACGTATCTCGATGGGTTCTCCGTGGGCGTCGTCGACCTTGCCGCCGATGGCACCTTCAAAGATACCGGCTATGCCGACATCAAACGCACGTGCGACCGCTTCCGGATCGGGAATGGTGACCACCGCGGCATTGGGCCAGGCCGCGTCGGCGAGCGCCTTGAGTATGGCGGTTCCATCGCCAGAGGCGCCTCCCCCGGTGTTGTCCGCCACGTCCGCTAGGACGATTGGCCCCCCGGCGACCGAAAGGGCCCGTTCCACGGCCTCCTGGGGAGAAAGCAAATCGGCGGTGAAATCCTTCCGGATTCTCCAGGCTTCAGCGGCGAGGTCATCGACGATGGTCCCGGCGAGCTCCTGATCCCCGTCCGTCGTGGCCAAAAAGGCCAATCCCGCCTCGTTGATGTCGGAATACACGAAACCCCCGTAGGCACTTACGTTGACCACTCCGCTTTTCTCCTCCCACGAAAACGCGCGCTCCATCAACGCCTTCATGGGGCCCCAGCCCGTCCGAGCCGGTACGACGGCGGGCGCGAGATCGGGACGAAGCAGCCTCGAGACCGGCGCGACTTCCTCTCCCATCACACGACGAAGGAAATCGCCCGCCTCCAGCCCCCGCTCGTAGCCGTCCACGTGAGGATAGGTATTGTATCCGAAAAGACCGGTAGCATTCTCGACCATCGCATCGGTCATGTTGGCATGGTAATCCAGCGTACAGACAATCGGCACCGCGTCCCCGAGGAGTGCGCGCACGCCGGCGAGGATGCGGCCCTCGGCATCCGCGGCATTCTCCGCTACCATGGCACCATGCAACGACAACAACACGCCATCTAAGGGCTGGGCATCTCGCAGGCCCGCCAGTAGTTCCTCGAGGAGGGCATCGAAAGTAGAAGCGGTGACGAGCCCTGAGGGTACGGCAGCCGCCGCCAG
>PUNF01000221.1 GCA_003552525.1 Clostridia bacterium
CCCACGGTGCTCACCTCCCCCACAGAATACGAAGAAACCCCTCTGCGCCCAGGTGGTACGAGCGGCAAGTGCGATGCTACGTGGTCCGCGGGTCATCAAGGCAAAACCGCCGGTAGACCCTTGTTTCGCTTCGGAAGGCTTCTCGATATCGGGCCATGCCAAGGGGCGTGCCCGTGTATCGTCTTCCGCCCAGGCCCCCACAAAATGCGCAACGTGCCCGTATGCCAAAGCCCGCAATTGCGATATCGAACCACCGATTAGTCGGGACTTTGCACACGAACGCCGCCAGTCCTTCATTTCGCATGCTGGCCTTTATTGGATGCCCAGCAGCTTCGATGCCGGGAGGAAGGCGCTCGGCATCGCGTAATCCGGGAGTTCCGCAGGAGAGATCCAGGCATACGCCTCCACTGGATGAAGTGGACCGGGTACCCAATCGGCATGGTAGACGGTGATATCCCACCGTAGGTGTGTGAAGGAGTGGGAGTAGCTGCCGCGACACAACATATCTTTGAGATGGATGCCCAGACTTTTCGTGAGCATAGAGCGAAGCGCCGCTTTCGTTCCGTGGTCTCCGCCGGGGAATTCCCACAAGCCACCCAGGAGACCTCGTTCAGGACGGCGATGAAGCAGGTATTGCCCGTGGTGATGGACTCCAACCACTCCTCGCGTTACAATCTCCACCGCCCTCCGGCGCTGCTTCCGCGGAAGCACACCGATCCACTGTCGTCTGTTGGCGACGCAGAAACCGACCAGCGGACAATCCGGGCATCGTGGGTTCTGCGGCAGACACAGCAAGGCGCCCAGTTCCATGACGGCTTGGTTGAAGTCTCCCGGGTGCAGCGGCGGTATGTACTGTTCCAGGATTTCACAGAATGTGCGCAGTGTGCTCGGTTTGCCCACATCCTCCCATCGCCCAAAGAGGCGTGCCGTGACGCGGGCGGCGTTGGCGTCAACCGCCGGGCGTGGGATCCCATAGGCGATACTCCCGATGGCGGCGGCGGTATACGTGCCGATCCCCGGGAGCGCTCTTAGGGCGCGAATGTCGGCGGGCAAATGTCCCTGGTGCTCGCGGCTCACGATGGTTGCCGCACGATGCAGGTTCCGAGCTCTGGCGTAATAGCCGAGTCCCTGCCAGGTATGTAGCACGGCATCGAGAGGGGAGTGAGCCAGGATGTCCGTCGTCGGGAATCGCGCGATGAAGCGGGGGTAGTATCGGAGCACGGTATCGACGCGCGTTTGTTGCAGCATGATCTCGGAGACCCAGATGGCATAGGGGTCATCGGTGTCTCGCCACGGGAGGTCTCGTCGGCAGCACTGATACCAATCAAGCAGGTGTTGCACCCATTTGGGGTCAGTGGACGCGTGAAGAATCGGTACTCCCCCTCCTTGAAGATTGCTGTTTGGGTGTCGAGAAGTTCCGGCGTGCTGATTCGGTCCGGCCATCGCGCCGCCCAGTGCGTTCATTCCCCTGTCGTGACGCGATTAATCTCCTATAGAGGTGTATTGCCGACAGTCCGGAGTATCTCCGTCTACCGCCCGGGCTTGTACGAGCACGCTAATTATTTCGTGTCCCGAGCGTTCGATCCGGTAATGTCTGAGTGGTATAATAGGCCTTACGCACACATTTCGGAATTGTGGGGCAATATAATACGATCCGTCTCGCAATTCCGCCCGACCTGTACGCGATTGCAACCGGTGGTCGTGTTGCGGCCATTCCGCTCGAATCCTAAAGAGGAGGGATATCTTGTTTTGTGTACGTGATATGCGTCGATACTTGATAATGCCGGTCCTTGCCCTGGTTTCCCTGTTGCTGTTTTCCGGATGTGGTGAGATGGCGGGTGGCGGTGCGGCGGAACCCGAGCCACCCAAAGTCACCGTGGGTTCGACCTTCCACGCGGAATCCTGGCTGATGGGGCGAATGGCGAAAATTCTTCTCGAGGAACACCTCGACGCAGAGGTGGAGCAGGCTGAATTGCAGGGTGCCATGGTCATGCACGAAGCCATGGAATCAGATGACATACAAATCTATCTCGGTTATACCGGTACCCAGTTTACGGGCATACTTGGCAAGACGGTGACAGAAGAATGGCGTGATCGGGATCGCGTGTACGATTACGTGAAAGAGGAATTCGAACAACGATACGATCAGACCTGGTTGTCGCCTTTCGGCTTTGACAATACCTATGCATTGGCAGTTCCCAGGGAGTATGCGGAGGAACATGCCCTCGAGACCATCAGTGATCTCAGGGAGCATGCGCCCGACATGATCCTGGGATCCGATCCCAACTGGCGGGAATATCCCGAGGTCGGCTATGACGCTTTCGTCGACTACTACGATATGGACTTCCAAGAAGCGGTGACCATGGATTATGGCTTGTTGTATCGTTCACTGCGAAGTGGCGATATCGACGCCGCCGTTGCGTACGCGACCGACGCACGGATCGTCGCGATGGACCTGGTGACCTTGGAGGACGATCTCGGGTTTTTCCCACCCTACGACGGTGCATACGTGGTCCGCAAGGACCTCCTGGAGGAGTATCCAGAGGTTCGCGAGACCCTCGAACTACTGGCTGGAAAACTGGATGATGCACAGATGTCTGCACTAAATGCCGAGGTCGATGTGCACGAGCGCGACTACCCCGAGGTGGCGCGAGAGTTCCTCGAGGAACAGGGTCTTATTGACTGAGGCAACTGACACTTGATGATGTCGGATGCAAACGAAGAGCGAGATGCCGTGCAATCGCCGGAGGGCAAGGGATGGGCCCTCCGGAATCCCTTGGTCACCGGTGTAGCAGCGAGCGAAGTGCGTCCAGGCGACGCTCGGCGGCAGCTCGTCCCCGCGCGATGAGTGTTTCGTGGGCGGATAGATCCATGGAGTTGATCCCGGAGAGGTCCGGTACCATGAGCACGTCGGCCATTTCCGCGTTCGGCTTCATGCTGTACTTCTGCATAATACTGAAGGCGAGAAATCCCAATTCGGCCAGGTTGTCCGGGTTCTGCTGCGGAAATGCGTGCACCAACTGTACCGCCACGACTTTATCGGCCCCGGCCGTACGCGCCACATCGACGGGGAGGTTGTTCACCACGCCGCCGTCCACGAGGGTGACGTCCGGATACTCCACCGGCGTGAAGATCACGGGAATTGATGCGCTGGCGCGCGCTGCGCGCGCCACGTTGCCTGAATCTATAACCACCTGCTCCCCGCGGTTTATGTCCGTCGCGATGATCTTCAGTGGGATCGGTAACGCATCGAAGGTACGGCCTTCCCCGATGACCTCTTCGATCACCTGCTCGATGGCGGACGAATCGGCGAATCCCATGCCGGGGACGGTGAGTCTTCCCAGGTCAGACCATCCCAATTCGCAAGCCAGACTGCGCATTTGCTCCGGTCTTACACCGGAGGCAAATAGCGCTCCCATGATGGCCCCCGCGCTCGTGCCCACGACCAGATCGATCGGAACGTCTTCTTCGTGCAAGACCTCCAGCACACCGATGTGCGCCATTCCCCACGCAGCGCCTCCACTCAATACCAGTCCCAGCATCGGCCCACCCCCGATTCCCAAGTCCACTATTGATATTGACCGGATTCGCCGACGGTTCCCCGCCTTCCTTTAGGGACGCCCTGCCCGCCATTTCGGCGGTGTTGTGAAGAAGACGCTGCCCGGGGTGATGCCATGTGTGCAAAGGGATATCTGTAGGCAGCAGGGGGACATGATATAATGATGGGGCGGACGCGCGACATGCGAGGGCGGAGATCCGCGCATCCGGATTCTCCGCCCGCTCAGGCTTTTATGCACGGGCCTATTCGTCGTCGTCCGCTTCGATTTCCTCGATCTCGGCCTCGATTGCCTCCAGCTCTTCTCGCAGGTCCCGGGCGTATGCCTTCATCGTCTCAACTTCTTGCGCGGGATTTGGTGCCGGCGGGACATACCCACCGCGGGCCCAATACGGAAGCCCTGTGGCGTGGTACACGTGACGATGTCGCCATCCACGCCCGTATCCGCCGGACGCCCACCGCATGGGGGGAGCCGATACGGCGTATCCGGGATGCGGGTATCCGGCGCAATGCCCCAGGCCCCGTCCTGTCATGGGGCCGGCACCCGCCGGACCCCTACGGTCTCCTCTTGGCATTCGCGTCACCTCCTTTCTCTATGTAACGGGAATGTGCCTCCAACCCTTAGAATCGATGTCGCGGGAATCATTCTCCTCGCCGGTTAGGCGGAATCCGTGCGCATTTCCCCGCTACCTTGCTCTCGACAACGGCGACAATGACCGAATACGGAGGGGAGGGTCGTGACCTCGAAATCCTCGGCATCTAGGACGGCCGCAAGGTCCGGCATATGCGACCAATCGATTTCCTGGACGGCACCACAGCCGATGCATACCAGATGGCAGTGCGTGGTGGCGTCGTGGGGCGCCCACTCGTATCGTGCACAGCCATCACCGGTGTCCACCCGGCGCAGTAATCCGACGTCTTGGAGCACCGCCAGCGTGCGATAAACGGTCGCGGGACCGGGCCCATCTGAGCGGGAGAACAGCGCACGTATCTCTTCCGCGGCGAAATGTCGCGTCGGTTCCCCCAGGAACACCCGGCAGATCGCCTCGCGTTGTGGGGTGAAGCGATAATGATGTTCCTCGATGTTTCTCCGTGCCCTGCTCAACGACGCCACCGTGCCTCCCCCCTTACTGCTTCCCTCGTCGATGTGGCCCACGGTGACGGTGCCTTCTTCCCCTTGGAACGGCCGCCGCGACGATGGTCTCGGCGCCGCACTGGGGGCATGGATCCGTCCACTTTGCTTCATCGTGCCAGGTTCCCCCGCACGCCTCGCAATGGTGCCTTCCCATGAGGCGATATGCGCCTCCATGGATGCGTATCGCCTTGCCCTGGACCAGGGCATCGGCGACCTTGTGATGGGCCGCACGCAGAATGCGGTGAAACGTCGGACGCGACACCTGCATCCTGGCGGCAGAAGACGCGTGATCGAGGCCCTCATGGTCCTTCAGTCGCATGGCCTCCAGTTCATCGACACTGAGCACGACTTCTTCGAGTCCCGCGAGGGGAACACCCGCGGGCTTGTAGTAGTCGGCTTCCGGCAAGTTCTCGACGATTCTTCGCTTGGGTGGTCGCGGCATGGGTCCCTCCATAATGAAATAATGTCCATAACTAATTATGATGATACGCGATTTTTTGCATTTGTCAAGCGAGGTCAGCAACATCACGGTTTCTAAAGGAGCGTGGTCACCGTCTCCTGCCATAGCGCGCGTACGGCTTTACCGGCTCGGTTCGTGTCCCCTTCGACGATGGTCCTGCCCTCGAGCAATGCCCAGGTGAACTGTTCATCGTAGGGGATGCGACCGAGGATGGGGAGCGCAAGTCGCTTTGCAAGTGAAGCAATGTGGTCGCTGTACACCGGCTGTGCGTCGAAGCGGTTGATGCAAATGCCGGCGGGTACCTGGAAGTGGGCACAAACCTCGGCGATGCGTTCCAGGTCACCAAGGGCTGATATCGATGGTTCTGCGACCAGTAAGGCAGCGGTGGCACCGGAGAGTGCTGCGATGACGGGACACCCTACGCCAGGTGGTCCATCCACCAGCACCCGTGGTAAAGGGCTTGCCTGCGCGATCTGTCGCGCTTCTTCCTTCACACGCGCTACCAGCTTGCCCGAGTTTCCCTCGCCAAACCCAAGTTGTGCGTGGAGCATGATCCCCCCTCGCGTTTGGGATCGGAACCAATATCCAGAAAGCCGCGGTTGCATGGCAATTGCAGAGCGGGGGCACACGTAAGAACAGAGACCACAACCCTCGCACCCGACGTCATCCACCTCGAAGGTGCTGTCAATGGAATCGAATCGGCAGTGGGTACGGCACAGGCCACATTCATCGCAGCGATCCTTATCGATCCTTGCAATTGCAGAGGATGAAAAGGGGTGTTGTTCCTCGATGGTCGGCTCCAGCAAGTATTGCAGATTGGGGGCATCCACGTCGCAATCGGCCAGGATCCATTCCCTTTCGCCCATCACCGCGAAGGATGCCGCCAGGGACGTCTTACCGGTTCCTCCTTTGCCACTTAGGATCACCAGCTCTTCAACCATGGTTGACCTCCCTTTTCAGAAGGCGATCCAGGGCCATGAGGAGGCCGCGAAAACGGTCTTCCCATGCGCTATTGTGGTCGACGATGAGTGCGCCTCGCGCGTACACATCGGCTATACACCGATCACTGGGGAAGCGGCCGAGAACGGGTATTGCCTCCTCTTTACAGTAATCTTCGACGCGTCCGTCACCGAGATCGCTTCGATTGATCACGACCCCGTAGGGGACATCCAGCCGTCGGCACATGCCGACGGCCATCCTGAGATCGCTGAGGCCAAAGGGGGTCGGCTCCGTGACGAGAAGGCAGAAGTTCGTCCCGTGCACGGCTTCCACCGTGGCACAGGTGCTGCCCGGAGAGGCGTCGATAATGATGTAATCGCGACCCCGGGCGGTCTTCTTGGCCGCTTGAATAATGGGAGGCGGCATGGGCTCGCCGGGATTCAGGCTGCCACCGGTAAAGGCCATGCCATCGCATGTTGCTTCGAGTACGCTCCCGATGGTCCGCGGGCGTTCGGTGATCGCGTTCCTCGGGCAGATGTATGCGCAAACACCGCAGCCGTGGCACAGTTCCGGGAATACAAGTGCGGTGTCCGCCAGCACCGATATGGCGTGAAACGCGCACGCATCGCTGCACACACCGCATAGGTCGCAATGGGAAAGGTCGATGTGCGGCACGGGCACGTGAACCGGGCTTCGCTGCGTGCTTTCGAGGGTAAAGAAATGGTGCGCGTTGGGTCCCTCTACGTCGCAATCGACCAGGTGAGTGTCCCTTTCGTAGGCCATGATGCGCGCGAGGTTGGTCGCAACCGTGGTCTTCCCCGTGCCGCCCTTGCCGCTGGCGCATGCAATGCTTGGCATCATTGCCCCTCCCGGGTCTGTTCGGGTTCATCGTTCCCGAAAAAATAGAGCAGTACTGCACCCGCTCCCATGAGCACGTAACCGACGATCTCCCAAGGCGACCCGCCCTTTCGGGTGCGCCGTTCCACGGGCATGATCCCGGTTGGGATCGGAAGTGATTTCCCGCGGCCAGATTCCCTCCGCCCGCCGGTTCCGCGCCCTCTCCTCTCCGGGGATCTGCGTACTGGGATCATGATGGTGTTCCTCCTCTCGGGATGGACGGGAAGCCATTGTTGTCTTTCGGCCTTCTCGGGTGTCACGAGCGTGCCCGATCGGGGCCCCTGTTCGGAGATGATCCGGGCTGCTCGAGATCGATGCGCTCGAGTGTATTCGCTTGGAGTGCGGCGAGATTCTCGCTGAGATTACCCCGTTGCGCGCGGTATACCGTGATCCCCGCGGCCCGGAGGGCGCGAGCGGCTTTCGGACCCACGTTACCGGTTACCACTTTCCGGACTCCATGACGTGAGAGGAACTCGACCGACGCTGGGCCGGCGCCACTGCTCGAAGACAGGCTGGGATTCTCGAGGTAGTTGGGATCGTCCGAATCATCATCGATGATGGCATAGACGGTGGCACGGCCGAAGCGATCATCCATGGGTGCGTCTGGTCCCTTTGCCTGTACGGTAAAGGCTGTCTTCATGGTGTGTCACCTCCCGATCCAAAATCGATATCTAGTTTCATCATCGCAGGGTTATGGACTTATGTCAATAATTAATCGGCTTTCCCGGAACTGCCGCCCGGTGAGAGGCTGTATCCTGAGGGTTGCCCCATGGGAAATGCGAATGAAAGTCACGGTATTCCATGGGAGTCCAAGTTCACGCAAGAGTAACAGTGCCCGCATCGTTCAAGCCCTTCTGCGGGGGGAGAAGGGCTGCCAGAGCCGAGGCTCGCCAAGCTTACTTGATAGGCTAGGTTACAATATCGACTAATGCCGGGGATGTTTCGCCTGCTGGGTCCAGGCGTCCGGGTAGACGTGATCGGCGATGGTACGGCCAAGAGATGGATCTTTGTTTGGATTCTGAATATCTCGGCATGGGGGAATCCGTGCATGGCATGTTCATGACAAGTATCCTCGAAAACGGTACGGATCGAGGCGCTCAAGGGAACCTTTCACCGGACTGGGAAAACATGGTTCCCCGGGGACGGGTACAGGAGGGGAGCGTCGAGGCGTTGCACGCGCAACTTGTGCGCGGTGAGGCACATAGGTCCGGGGCGAACCGGGATCGGGATGAACAGATCGTGCGGTCGGAAGAAGAAAGCCGTGGCGACCGAGAAATGCTTTGCCCTCGGTATACGGGGTGATGGACCCGCCCGTATCGCGTCCTTTCTTGCAATCCCACTGCGGAGCAGCGATGCAGATCGAGGGTTAGAAGGTGCCCGGGGTCCGGGAACGGCGTACGCCGTCAATTTTTCGCTGTTGGAGGATGCAGCGGCTTTCGCTACAATGCGGGGCGAGAAGGGCTAGCTGATATGGGCCGTAGAAAAGGTAGCCGGAATCCGAAGGAGGGTCCTTCCATGATCCGTGAATCCGTGCGCACATTGGGTCTCATCCTTTGCGTTCTCTTGGTTTGCATGGCCGCGATCGCTTGCTTGCCTCGTGAACACGACATTATCGTTCGAGCGGAGCCCGAGGAAGGCGGGGACGTGACGGGTGGCGGACGGTACCGTAGAGGTCGCGACATCGCCGTCAAGGCCGAGCCGGCCGAAGGATATGTGTTTGTAGAATGGCGAGAGGGAGATCGAACGCTCAGCAGCAGCTGGAACTATCCATTCGTGGTGCGCGATGATCGGGTCTTGACCGCGGTGTTCGCGGAGATCGAGGAGGAATAGCCGTCTTCGGCCACCCGAGCCGATCGCGGCGCTGTGGGGCATTCTCCTGGGTCCGCATTCCATCGGCTCCCGCGAGCGCCCGTGTCCAAGGTGAGGACATGCTGCCCCGGGTATCCCGATCGCATCGGGATACCCGGGACGGGCAGGGCGAAGTGCCCATCCACGATCATCGGCGATTTAACCAGACGGCATGCACGCCCCCTTCTTCTTCGTTCATCGAGTAGTCGACGGTGGCTCCAAAACCCCACTCACCGATGGCACGGAAGGGAAGGTACGTGCGGCCGTCCACGATCACTGCCGGCACATCGAGGGGGTGCGTGGTCGTGGCATCGCCACCCGGGGTGATCACGGTCATCTCCGGTTTCCCGACGGGAATCACGATGGTGGCATCCGGCGCCGTTAGGGTGACTTGCGTGGTGAGGCCGGTTCCCGGGTCGCTATTCCAATCCGCCCGGGCATCGAAGGCCTCGGCCAGGTAACGAACGGGTATCAGGGTACGCCCGTCACGGATGAAGGGTGCAGCATCCATGGTGGCGGCCTGCCCGCGGATGGTGTATTCCGTGGAGCCCACCCACATCTTCACGTCGGCGAGGTCACCCTCGGGATCCTGCTCGAGACCCTTGATCATCTCGATTTGATCGATATGGATCGTCCCCATCTGCGAGTCGTCCAGTGTGTCATCTTCACGAAGCACGTAAAGGTTGGACAGCACCAGGGGTTGTTTCCACCCGGGATCGATGGCGCCCTGGACGCGTGTCCAGCCATCCCAGTCGATCGCGTCGGTGAGTCGCACCGCCCGGGCGCGACCGTCACCGTCGATGACTTCAGCGTACAGCGGGTACCCGAGGGAGTCGCCCATGACGTAGGCGGAGACACCCACGTTGTTGGTTCCCATGGAGATTTGTCCCGAACCCAACTGTCCGTATGCGATCATTTCCCCGGGTGTTTCCGTCGGGAAAGAGAAGGTGAGTCGGCCGGCACGATCGCCGCGAAAGACGTGTCTTGGGTCGGTCAGGATGTCGAAGCTTCCCGGGAGCCCATCCGGATAGCTACGGAAGTCGGTCGTCTGCCATTCTCGGAAGGTGAAGAACGGTTCGCGTCGACCACCGACTCGTATGGGGATGGTGTGCTCGTGACCATCTATACGCATCGCGAGTGTGCCAAAGCCTTCCTCCTCCGGGGCCTGGTAGACGTGATCCTTTACCCGCCCGAAATCGGTGTCCCACGCGATGGTATCGCGATGGGGTCGGAGCACGTCACCGGTAATGATCTCCACCCGCGCGGAGAGCGCTACGCGCTGGCCGGGCAGCATGCGAATGTCCGCGGGGGACGGGTGCACGGCGGTAATGTCTTCACCACCGAATAACCGGACGTCCACCGATTCGCGGATGCTCCCGAGTGTCGCTTCGAGGCGAACCTCACCACGGCCCAGGGCCTGGAGGCTCTCCCCATCCCAGAGGGCAAGCTCCGGGTCCGAAACCTCCCACCGTATGTCTTCTCGGTCGATTCGCAGGGGTTGGTAGTTCCGGTCATGTCCAGTGGCGGTGTAGCGACCGTCCGTGCCAATCAGCAGGCCGCTTGGTCCGGAGAGAAAAAGGCGGTCCGGTTCCGCAGGCGGAGCGATGTTCACTACGGCGAGCGCGTTCGGCACCGCCCGTTCGAAGCCGGTGCGCGGTGCACTGGTGAGGACCGGATCCCACGCGCCCAGGGGACGGGTCACGAGGGTGGTCGAACCGCCACCGTCGAGATTCACGGCCCGATGAGAGCCGATTCGGCTCATGAATTCCGCGAGCTCGGTCATGGTCACCCCGGCGAAGGATGCGGTGCCATCGATGGTCACAAGGCGCAATGTCGTCCCCGAGGCACAGGTTCCTACGGCGGTGCGAGAGGCCCTGCTAGCACCGGGTGACGGCATCCGATCGGGAGGGCGAGGACGGCCGTCATCGACGATGAGCGCGTGTACACCGATCGCCTCCTGCAGGCTGTCGGCATTGGCGATCCCAAGTGTATAGTGCACCGCTGTGCCCGGACGACCCAGCAGGTTGAGGAATGCGCCGTCTCCTCCACCACCGACGAGGATGAAGCCATCGGCGGGGATGGCAACACTGCCTCCGGTGATATCCATACGCGTGATCACGCCGTTACGCACCGTGGTCACGGGGACGGGTGTTGCGAGGAAACTCCCGCAGAACTCCGAACCCCAGTGGCGGTCATAGAGGAAGATGCCCTCGGCACCATCCGGGTAGGTCTGGTTGTATCCCGCGAGGGAATGGTGCACGCCACCGATGTAAACCCTCCCGCTGAAGGGCCAGCGTCCAACCTGTACCCGCCCCGAGTCGTCGATTCCCAGGGCATACGAATAGGGGTTGGGTGACGGGGAGGAGCGCATGTGCCCGTCCTCGATGTGAACACCGAAGGGCGCGGCGGGACGGGTGAGGTGGAAAAGGTCGGCGTTAATGGCAGCCATGGCCTCGTACGCACCCGCCATGGATCGCACCGTTGCTCGCTGGTTGAATCCGTCCTCCGGGTGCATGGGGCGCACCTGCACGCGCGGATCACCGAGGTCGACCATGACCTGTTTGGCCGGCAAGTTGTGACCCCCGACTTCGATTATGTAGTGGAATAACCGCGTGCCCGGACCGAGGACTTCTTCGTCGACGACCCGAAACCCGAGGGCGCCGGCTGTCACCGGCGATACAGCGAGAAGCAGGAACACCAACCCGGTGACCAGCAAGCATCGATGCATCCGTCTTACCACGTGTCATCCCTCCGACCTAATATGGATCTCCCACCGCGTCCGGGGACGGGTGGGAGGTTGGTATCGGATCTCATCACTCCGGAAGGTACCATTGGGCGTTCTCCAAGACCTTGGCAAAGCGTGGCTCGGTTCCTCCGGAGAATTCCACCGGCATGTGGGAGATCGCCACCAGGGGACGGTGCCCGAGGTTGCCAAATCCGATCACTGCCACGTAGTCCTCGCCGTCAATGAGACCTTGCAGGATCAACGTATGGCTGGCCCACGGGAAGAGCCGTGCCTCTTCGGTGCTATATATGTCATATCCATCATCCTCGAATTGGCCCTGGATTCTCGAGACCAGTGCTTCGAAATCCGTATCGTCAGCGTACAAGGAAAGACGGAGGTAGACGTCTTCTCGAACGTGGTCCACGTAGGCCGAGTGGATGGTGAGGTGGGCCGGCGTGTTCCCGGTCGCCTCACCCACCGCGAGATCCTCCGGGATGTAGGTGACCAGGCCGAGCGCTTCCGCGTGATGGCGGAAGAGTTCGATCGGCTCCTCCATGCCCTCGAGCATGATCACACCTTCTCGAGTAGACGGGCCCTCAGGGATCTCCGTTCCGACAACCTCCCCCGGAACATGATGTGTGGGCGCATCTTCCGCGGTGGGATCCTCTTCGGGCGCTTCAGGATCATCTTCAGGCGCCTCGGGATCCTCGTTCGACGGGGTCTCGGGCTCCGCTGGTTCCTCTGGCGACTCGGGTTCTGCCGCGGGCTCACGGGCCGGTCCACACCCGGCGATCGAGACGGCGAGGACCAATAGCAGGGATAGCATCAGCAAGTGGATTGTTGACGGTTTTCTGTTCAATGACATCCTCCCGGAAAAGTGTATTGGATTACGTTTATCGCATTCCCATTATAGACGTCGAGCTGTGGGGTGGGGTTCCTCCGCGGACAATAGATTTATGATGGGATATCTTGGCATCGCGGGCGGTGGGGTTGGTTTCCCGGGCAGGGGCGCTGGAAGTCGGCGGTGATGGTGCATCCTTCCCCCGGCTTGGTCTCTATGTGCAAGGTGCCGTCGTGGTGGCGCGCACGGGTCACCATGTTGCCCAGCCCGTATCCGCGGCCGGTATCGGCGGGAGAGAAGCCACGCCCGTCGTCGGCGATGCACAGTCGAACCATTTCGGGACGATTGATCAGTTGCAGGCGCAGCGATTGCGCGTCCGCGTGCCGGGTGATGTTCGAAAGCGCTTCCTGCGTGATGCGATACACGGCCATTTCTGCCTCGGGAGACAATCCACCGCTGTAGTCGATCTCGAGGTCCAGCCCGATCCCGCTCCGCCGCGCCACCAGCTCCGCGTGCAAGCGCAGGGCTTCCCCGAGCCCGCGCTCCTCCAGGGGTGACGGCGCCAGCGCATCGATCAACTGGCGGAGGTCGTCGGATGTCGCCGCGATGGAGTCCTCGAGGTGACCGAGGATCTCTGCTCCCCGGGGATCATCTTGCATCAACGCCTCGAGGGAGTGGAGCGAGTAGGCGATACCGTGGATGCCCTGGAAGATCGAGTCGTGTAGTTCCCGGGCCATGCGTGTCCGCTCCTCGCTTACGGCGAGGTTGCGCGCAGCCTCGCGCAGCAGTTCCTCCCTTCGCGCAAGGTCTTCGAGGTGACGATTCTCCATCTGCAGAAGCGCCATGCGCTGCCGTACCGTCTCGGCGCGATAGCTCCAGAGCGCGATCCCTGCACCGAACACCAGGCCGGCCAGTGCGCCCCATGCGATATAGTCCCGGATCATGGGATCCGGGGTGATGTGCCCGAGTCGTGTTGCGGTGGCCACCACACCCAGGGTGGCGATGGCGACCAGCACGAAGCTCAATATCGTGCGAATGTTGCGGCGGACACCCCGGTCCTCCATGGCGAAGTACAGGTGGGTACTCAATGCACCGGCACCTCCCGAGAAGAGTCCGGCTGCCAGCACCGCGGTCACGATGACCGCGGGCGGGGACCAGCCGGACGCACCCAGGCGGAGAAAAATGACCGCGGCGAACAGGCCAAACCCTGCTCCCGCCAACCCGCTCGCGAGGAAACTCCGTCGGATCTCTTGGCGGCGCTGTCCTGCGTCCGCCACGTCCGGTGGCCTGTTCATTTTCGCCCCCATTCTGCTCTGGTATTACGGCACGCATCGCCGTACCCCTCCTCGATGCATCCGGGAGGCGGGCGGAACGCCATCGAAGGCGTTTCGCCCCTACCGAGGGAGGGCAACCACAGCTGTCAAGATCATGCACCGTGATCCGGGGGGTGCGCAATGCGACGAATCGGCATACTTCTGACAGTCATCGTAGTCTTGACGGTCGCCGTGGCTGCAGGGTGTGCGCCCACGCATGAGGTCGAGGCCGAGGTCGTACCCGGGGACGCAGGCGCGGTCACCGGTACCGGCACGTACCGCGAGGGAGAAGAGGCCGTGCCCTTCGGCGACGACCCGCGCTAGGGGTCGGGCACCAGTTGCCTGCGCATGGCGATGAGGGCGGCCTGGGTACGATTCTTGGCCCCCAGCTTGCCCAGGATGTTGGCCACATGGGTCTTGACGGTCTTCTCGCTGACCACGAGCGCTTCGGCGATTTCTCGGTTTCCGAGGCCACGGCAGACGTGGGCCAGCACTTCTCGCTCGCGCTCTGAAAGGGTTTCGGTGCCCTGGATGTCCGGGGATTGGCCGGGGTCGGGTGCGCGCGTGCGTTGCAGTAGTGCCGCCGTCGCCCGTGCGTCGAGGTAGCTGCCTCCCGCGGCTACTGCCCGGATGGCGGCGGTGAGTTCTTCGGGGCCCGCATCCTTGAGGACGTATCCGGCGGCGCCCGCCTCCAGGGCGGCCTGGACCCGCTCCCAGCCTCCGAAGGAAGTGAGCATGAGCACCCGGGTGTGCGGTGCGTTTGCCATGAGGCGGGTCAATGTCTCCACGCCGTCGAGCCCGGGCATGTGTACATCGAGCAACACCACGTCGACGGGATGTGCGGCGAGGGATGCGAGGGCCTTCTCGCCGGATTCCGCTTCCCCGGACACCACAATACCGGGCACCGTATCGAGGTAGTAGCGGACGCCGCGCCGAAAAAGCGGGTGATCATCGACGATGTATAAGGTGATGGCAGTGATGTCCAAGGGCAGTCCTTTCCGAGCAATCAGCCCGCGATCCGCTCGAAGCGGACCGCGGGAACGCGACGGCCTTCGGGGAGATTTCGTCCATGTCCGCACGATTCCTGCCGATTACCGGGTCAGCCGCCGACGAGGAACCATGCGCCCAGCACATAGGGCAGTAGGGCGAGCGCACCCGCGGCGGGATGCAGTCGCCCGCCGTCCCGATCATCCCAGCGGAACAGTGTACCGGCCAGGGCGAAGGCCGTGATCGCGCCGGTGACGAGTATTGCTACGGCGTACAGTGAGGCATAAGGCGTCGGCTCGCCGTACGCGAGACCGAAATAGGCCTGCATGGCATAGGTCGCGGGGAGCAGGTGGGCGATGCGGGCGAACGTATCGGGCAGGACCTCCAGGGGGATCATGAGCCCGCCCAGGATCATCGAGGGTAGGTAGATCGCCTGTTGCCAGAGGATCGCCACCCGGCTGTTGGCGGACAGTACGCCGATGAGTGAACCGAGACCCACCGAGGCGAGCGTGAACGCGATGGTGACTCCCGCGAACGCCAGGGGGCTGGCGGGCACCGGCGCATCGAACAACAGGGGTGCGCTCATGCCGATGATCAGGGCGGTGACGCCGATGTGGACCGCGGTGGACAGGGCGGGAATGGCCAGGAGCGTCGCGGCACGAACGCCGTGGACCCGGTAATTGCGCAATACCTGTCCCTCCCGGGCCTCGATCATCGGTCCGGGTAGCCCCATGATCGCGGCCGATAGGATGGCGAAGGCGACCATCGCCGGGATCATCTGATCGCCGAAGAAGGGATTGATCTCCGCCATCATCGTTCCCACCAGCAGGTAGAAACCGATGGGCATGAGGTAGTGCATCAGCAGAAGTGTACGGTTTCTGATACCGGACCAAAACTCGAGATTGAAGTGAAGGATAAAGGCCTGCATATTTACCATCCCTCCCTGTTTCCTTGAAATTGTGTGCGATGTGCGATGAACGGCCGCCGTGCCGGGATCAGGCCTGGGCATCTTGCACCATCTCCAAGAAGCGCTCCTCGAGAGAGGGGCGCTCGACGCGCAGGTCGACCAGGGTATCGCCGTGTGTCGCAATGTGCTGCAGAATGTCGCCAACCATTGTGCCCGGGGACCGGGTGAAGACCACGGCGTAGTCGTCTTCCCGGGAGAAAGCGGCGGTCCCGGATCGAAGGATGCTGTGTTCCCGGGTGCGGACCGATACCTTGCTGTAGCCGTCCCCGGTACTCGTCAGTTCACGCGGGCTTCCGATCACGGCAATCCTTCCCCGGATCATGATGGCGACTCGATCGGCCAAACGCTCGGCTTCCGCCATATCGTGGGTGGAGAGCACGATGGTGGTGCCACCATCCCGGAGTGTCCGGATGATCCGGTGCAGAGCATTCCGACTCGAGACGTCCAGGCCGGCCGTGGGCTCGTCGAGGAATACGATCGAGGGGCGGTGGAGAACGGCCAGGAGCAGCTCGACGCGCCGCTTCTGGCCGGCCGATAGTTTATCGTAGGCCGTGTCGGCCAGGTCGTCCAACCCGAGGATCGCGATCATGTCGGGATGCGGGGTTACGCCGTGGTACGCGGCGAACAGGGCGGTCGCCTCGGATACACGGAGGTGGCCGGGAAGGCTCCCGACCTGAAGCTGGACCCCGATGCTTTTGAAGAGACGCCCGGGATCCCGGGCCGGATCGATTCCGTTGACCCGGATACGCCCGCCGTCCCCAACCCGGAGCCCCTCGAGACACTCGAGGGTGGTCGTCTTGCCTGCGCCGTTGGGCCCGAGGAGACCGAAGATCTCGCCGGGCATGACCGAGAAACGGATCCCATCGACGGCGACGTGATCGTGGTAAACTTTCCGCAAACCTTCTACTGAAATGATGGGCTTTGGCATGATGCACCCTTCCTTTCCCCTGTTCTGAAGCCATTGTATTGTCGCCGCAGGTGGGCCCCATCGGCCAAAAGGACGAGTGCAACGGGTCAAATGGACGATCTCTGCGTAGGCCGATCGAATGTGCGCGGAGGGCCGGGGCTCCGGGGTTTGCGGGGGAGACGATCGATTGCCTGCGGATTAAATAGGTATGCGCCATTTCCCTGTCGAATTACTTACCATGAGCGGGGGTGATGGTTCGGTAATCGTGATGAGGGCCCTTTCCACGGGAGCAGCGGTCGTAGGTGATCCCGTCGATCGACAAAATGCACCCTGCGATACCCTCGATTGGAGAGTGATCGACTTGTCTGATGCAGATCGCGTGGATCGACGACCACAGCGTGGTGTTTCCCGAGGCGCGCTGCAGTCGACGCGGGGATTTCGAATGGTTGCAGAAGTGGAGATGGACTTCGGACAGCGCGTGCTGCTGGCGCGTATGGCACCCTGGTTGCGTCCGGTGACGGAGGGCAAGGAGCGTGGGGCGGATCCGCAACTACGGGATGGCGGGAGATAAGCGTCGAGGGGCACGGGAGGATCTAGGGGCCCGGTTTCTCCTGACCCGTTCCCCCCTGGAGGTTTACCCCGGACTGGTGTTCTCCGGCGAGATAGACAGGGTGAATGCCTTCGAGGAATCCGGCGGGGTGCGGTGTTATACCCTGGACGATGAAGGCCGGGCTCGTCCCCACGAGATCGCCGATGATGTCGCTCTGGCCGTCAACGTCGAGGACCGGGGCCTGGTGATCGTGACGGGGTGCGCACACTCTGGGACCATCAACACGGTGGATCACCTGCGGAGTATCTCGGGCGTGGGGGAAGTGGAGGGGATGGCCGGGGGATTCCACCTGATGCACTCCGGGGAGGATCGCATCGGCGAGACCATCGAAAGGATCCGGGGGTTCTCACCCCGGTGGCTGGCGCCGATGCACTGCAACGGCCTTCTGCCCACGGCCTCCATGGCGACGGCATTTCCCGATTCCTTTGCCAGATGAACGCGGGCGACGAGGCTTCATGGACTTGAGCCCGGACCCCGCCCCGAGGGGCGACGGGGGAGACAAGGCAAGACCCCGACGCATCGCGCCGTATGTGCCCCGGGGTATCCGCGCCGCGCCGCCGATCTCGTCCAGGACAAGATCCCGCAATAAGCGGGGACGCCCCGTCGAAACACCGTGGCGCCCCCGCATCTTCTATCGGTGCATCGCTCGCCGTCACCCGGCGGCCATCCCCCCGATGTCATTTCCCATTCAGTCCGACAGGTAACCCGGCAGGTAGGTTCCGTAGATGCTGTTCGTGAGGAACCTGTAGAACTGCCTGGGGTGGCCCTGGTTCGTCAGGCTGTTGGCGAAGAGCGTGATGTTCGCCCCGCGGAACCAGTCCTGCATAATGAGGGCTTCGCCCCTCGCGCCTTCCCTGCCGTCCCAGAAACCGGCGATGAAGAAGTCATCGTCGTCCGCGACGGAACCCAGTACCCTGGCGCTCTCGGGAACAGAGCTTATCCAGGATCCGGTGTTGATGTAGAGGATTTCCTCCGCGTCGTAACCGGCGGTGATCATACTGGTTTCGCTGAGGCCTGCGTGAACCACTCCCTCGTGGGCGAATCCGGTACTCTCCCACGAGAATCCCGCGGCCACCAGTTCGGGGATGTTCTCCTCGACCCAGGTCAGGGCGTGCCCGCCGATGCCGATATACGACTTTCCGTCATCGATCCAGGCGCGATCAGCGCTGCCGCTCTTATCGATTACGATGTGGGCATCCTCGGGATCCACGACCTTGAAGCCCAGCTGCTCTTCCAGGACGAACCGGATCTGGGCCGGTACGGTGCCTACGCCGGCGACGGCGATCCTCGGCTCCTGCAGCGGTTCCACCCGGGCCCCTCCGTCGAAGGGTGCCACGTGGAGCAGGTGGTCTTGTGCCAGGCCTTCGAGGGCCTCCGCCGAGACCACGAAGTCTCCCCGTCCGTAGTCCGTACCATCCTCGACTACCATACCGACGGATTCGTCTTCGCCCAGCAGGGCGTTGACGGCGCGGACGGCATCGTTGTTGGTATTTCGGACCACGTACTGGCCGTACTCCAGATCGATCTCGGTACCGGGTATATCGACGGATTCGAGGACACTGGTTGCCCCTTCAAAGGCTTCCGCGACCCGGATCTCATCCCGGTCGAATCCCCAGAGGTGATGGAAGTTTTGGATCACGGTGGCGTAAAGCTGTGGCCACTGGGAGTGATCGGGTCCGTCGAACAGGACCGTGTTCGCGAATCCCCTGAGGGCCTGGCGCATGGGTACCACGAAGCTCCCGGCGGGATAGGTGGTCCCGTTCACGGTGACGGGAGCATCGGTGACCTCCACCCGGACGCCGTTTCGCAGGAGATACTCCACCATGTTGTGCGCTTCCAGTGGGTTCGACTGCAACGTTTCGTCCACGGGCAGGACGTAGTACTCGGGGAAGAAGTTGTCGTGTTCCCCGCGGTCCCGACCGATGGGTTCCAGGCTCGGCCAGTCCACGAAGTATTCGTCGGTGGCGCGATCATCAATGCCCTCGACCCCGCGGCGGAAGTATTCCAGCTGGTTGCCGAACAGGCGATCCTTCTCATCCTGCACGAACATGGCGGAACCGAGGCCGATGTAGTAGGTGCTCCACACCGATTCCTCGGCCAGCTCCTGGATCTCTATCGTGTGGGACAGGAGGGCGCCGAAGTGCATGGCGTGGGTCGGGGCGTAGATGGCGCTGGAGTCATCCCAGCCCCAGTCCCAATCGAGCCCCGGTATGACGTACTCCTCGTAGTATGTGTTCGCCAGCATGGATTCTCCCATGGCGAAGGGGTGCAGTTCCATGGCGTCGTGTACCAGGTCGTACTCGTAGTTGGGATCGTGCGGCGGCGTCAGGA
>PUNF01000209.1 GCA_003552525.1 Clostridia bacterium
ATGACGGCACTCTTTTCTGCTGTGGACACACACGCCAGTATCTTCAACCGACCCAAACCCCCTTCAGCCTGCCACTAGTATATACCAAGGCGTGGCCACCATAAGGCCATCACCGCGATCGTGACCACCAGGGACCCGAGGAACATCCAGAACCCGGCGCGGATGAAATCCCGCGATTCGAGATATCCGCTGGCGTAAATGATCGCATTGGATGGTGTGCCAATGATCAACATGTACGCAAACGAAGACGCGATCGCACTGCCGACCCCGACCAGCACGGGCGATGACCCGGTAATGCGCGCCGTCTCCAGGATGACCGGTCCCAAGAGGGCCACCGCCGGCCCATCGGACATGGTTTGGCTAAAGAGCGCCATGAAAACCGAACTGGATGCCGCAAGGCCGAGACCCGTATCGAGACCTAGCGTGGTCTGGGCAGCGACCATGACCCGCTCCGCAAGCCACACCGCGGCCCCGGAAGACTCCAGCGCCCGCCCGAACGTGATGGCCGCGAAGTATAGCCACACGATACCCCAGTTGATGTGCTGATAGTCCCGTTCCCAATCCGCCAGGCCGACCACGAGATAGATGAATGCCCCGGTGATCGCGATGACCCCGATCCCGTATTGCTCCCCCAGTACAATCCAGCCGAAAAGCACCAGGGCGAAGATGGCGACCGTGGCCCAATCTTCGCGTTCCATGGGGCCATCCTCCTGCGAAGACTTCTCCAATCGCTCCGATGCCGCCCGTAAATCCGTATGACGGGGACGATAGATCCAGTACGGGATTCCCACGGCCAGCGGGACCAGGAGTAGGGTAATGGGCAAAGCCATGAGGACCCAGCCGCCATAGGATACGGTCTGGCCCGCGATATCCGACAGGTAGGCCATCATGACGACGTTCCTGGATCCACCCGAGGGCGAAGCCAGGCCCCCCAGGGCACACGAAAAGGCAATGCAGAGCATGAGTGCCTTCGCCATGCGAGGATGTTCGCGAATGCCCCCGACCGCCATCACCAGGGACATCAACACCGGCAACATCAACGCAGCCACCGTGTGATCCGAGATCACGGCTGAAGCCAGGGCACTAAACAGGGACATGGTGAACATCAGCCACAATAGGCGCGGAGGAACGTGGCGAAGAAACAGGGCCAGGGCACGCCGGTGTAAATTCCGCCCGACCAGTACCCGGGCGATCATCAGTGCCCCCATCATAAACAGCGCCGCATCATGGGCGATGCTCAGGACGGCTTCCTCGGGAGAACGGATGCCAAGAAAGATCACCCATCCTAGGACCAGGGGAAAGCTGCCACCGACAGGCAAGGCTTCGCTGACGAAGGTGATCACAAAGAAGACGAGCAACGCCAGCATGCGTTGCCCGGCGGGTTCCAGGCCGGCGGGCCTCGGAAGCAGCATGACGACCAGGGCCGCGAGGGAGGCAAGCCAAAGCCAGCGCCGGGCGCTCGCCCTATCCCATCGATCCAGTAGCCAAAGGAACGCGCGACGCATGCTAACCGTCCTCACGCGCACTTATCGGTTCCACGCGGACGCGTGGGTGCAGCGCATCGTCTTCGTACTCGGGGACCAGCGTCACGATAGCGGCCGTGGCATCCTCGTCGGGATGATCGGTGCGGTAGTGCGTGCCTCGGCTCTCCCGCCGGTGCAAAGCCGACAGGGCGACGGTGGCTGCGGTCCAATAGAGTCCCCGCTCCTCGACGGGAACCGCAGCCAGGTCGGCTGAGGCCAGGCGATCACCGCTAGCCTGTAGCAGTTTGCCCATCGATTCCGGGGTGCGATAGGGACCGCCCCATTCGTACGCCTGCCGACGGAAATCCCTCGTTTCGGGCCCGGTTTGATGCACGGGCGTATCCCATGCAATCCGATCGGGGAGTAGGATCTGCTCACCTCGTCCAGACGGCACGTGGTGCTGCGCGGCCCGGGCCGCCGCCCGACCGGCACGAACCCCGAACACCGTCAACTCCGTCAGGGCATTGCCACCCACGCGGTTGGCGCCGTGCACCCCGCCGACCACCTCGCCGCACGCCCAAAGACCGGGGATCCCCGTGGCACCATGGACGTCCGTTACGACGCCTCCGCACATGAAGTGGGCCACCGGCGCCACCGGTACCGGCCGCCAGGGATTGTCGTCGTCTGAAGCCACCATCAGGCGGGCCCGGTGGGCCAGGCGGTCATCGGCGCGATCGGCGGCGGACAGATCCTCAAGATGCAGGCGCACCTCTCCCGTCTCTCGCCATTTCTCGGCGATGACGCGGGACAACCGATCCCGCGCCAGCATGTTGATGTCCTTGCCCGAAGACAGGCCCCAGGCTTCCAACAGGGGCGGCAAAAACGCCACACCGTCACCATCCGTCAGGCGGACCCGATCGAGGATGCGGGCATCCATGTACCAGGTACGTCGCGCCGATGGCCCGGGGCCGAGGGGGTAAAATTGCACGAATTCCATGTCCCTCAAGGTACATCCTGCAGCGAAGGCCATCAGGTACCCGTCACCGGTGAGTCCCCGGGGATTATCGGTGTGGGAAAACGTCCATGCACCGCCGCCGGAGGCGAGAATGATAGAGGAGGCCTGAAACCGCACGGTCTCACCATTGCGGTCCCGTCCGACGGCGCCGGTCACCCTGCCTCGAAATCCCTCGCCCACCAGGCCGTATACCGTGACGGGATGATGGCACCGGATGTCGAGGGCGCGACAGCGATCCAGCAGGGGCATGGTCATCGCCGTCCCCTTCACCAGCTTGCCGAGGCTGGGCCCGGCCATGGAGGCACCGCCACGACGATATTTGAGCGCCACACCTTGCCGCTCGAGCCAGGCCAACCCGTCGGCCCCCTCGCGGCTGAGCACATCTACCATATCTACGTCGTTCATACCGCGCCCCGTCGACATCGTGAGGGCGCGGTGACCCTCGGCCGAATACCCTCCGACGGCGGCGGTGAATCCCCCACCGGCATAGGCTGTGCAGGAAAGCAACGCCGGTGGCCCCTTGCTGGCAATGGCCACCTCGGCACCCGCTTCAGCGGCGGCAATCGCGGCAACCATGGCGGCTCCTCCGCCGCCGATGACCAACACATCGCTTCGAATGCTCTTCATCGGGAGTGATCTCGCTCCTTCCGCTCCTTGTCTATCCAGGCGCCACGCCGGTTCGGATCGCAGCCCGCACGGGCGAGGCCTCTAGGGAATACGCGGTCTCGGGCGAGATCCCTCCCGTGCCACGCTATCAGGATGGATCGTAGTGTCGCCGGATCACTTCCCACAGCCCCATGTCCGCCAGCATCTCACGGGGCAAGGCGACCGTCACGAGCACCACGCCCGGGAGCCGACCGATCTCCACGGCGCCCCGGAGCGTGCATCGATTGCGCACTTCATCATGCGCCAATCCCGTCATGCGCCCGATGCGATCCAGCGCACAATCGGTGGCTTCGTTGAGGTTGGAGCCGGATCCCACGAAACCGACCGGATAACAGGGCTCCTCCAGGTCGAAGCCGTGGCGGTCTGCCAACCGTTGCGCCGTTTCCCGATGTGCCCCGCACAGCGGGCGCGCCTCCCGGGGAACGTCCTCCGGTCTGGCCAACACCAGGGGTCCGGGCACCTCCACGCCCTTCAGGAGGGAAACATCCAGGGTAACCTCGGCACTGACATCCGTAGTGTGACCGGCTATCTCGCCATCACCCTGCATGGCATGGACGTCGCCCACGTAGATACCCGCTCCTTCCACGCGGACCGGTACGATAACCACAGAGCCCACGGTGACATCATTGATGTCCATGTGCCCATCTGTTCGCAGCTGTAGCTCCTCGGCGCGAATCGCGTGGGGATGCGGTGCATCGACCAGGAACCCACCGAAGTCTCCCGCGTTGTGGGAAGAAGGAAACGCACGGCTGGGGCATGAGCCCACGTTCCCGATCATCGGCCGCACCGTCGCCGCCAGGCCGGGAAGATCGGCTTTCGCCAGCAGGTTCGGTGAATGCTGCGTCGATTCCTGGGGGAGGGCACTAAAGGCGGCAGCGGACCGGGCGATTTCTTCCGCCAGTGGTCGTGGCACGGTCACGCCGATGCGGCGATCGCTGTCGAATAGCATCGTGTAACCATGTGGTAGATCGAAGGGTGCGACAGGGGTATCGCAAGCACGACACCTGATGGACTCGGGCCCGGTCCCCTGTACGTAGGTCCCGGGCTCGGTGGCACCACACTCGGGGCACCTGCCCCCGACGAAGGGATCGCCATCGAATCTTCCTTCACGCGGCGCATCCGTCCCCGACGTCGTCGCCGCCGATAGGATGTGTAGACCGGAAATCTCCAGGGCGAGGGCATCCCCGGGCCGTGCACCTTCGACGCCGACGGGCCGGGTGACCTCGTGGCCGCTCGGATAGTCGGGCGTAATCATGGGCCCCCAGCACCCGGGGCTGGTTCGCGCGATAATGCGGCCGCCGTCGGTGACGGGTCCTAACATCTCCTCTTCGGGATCCAATAACCAGGACATCGCGGTGGTATGCACGAGCTTTCCGGTCATCTGTCATCTCCCCTTTCGGTTTCCACGAGGATGTTGCGTGTCATGATGGACTTCGCGGTATGCGATCGGAATCCCTAGGGTCGTGGGTCCTGCATCGATCGGGGGCGCACCATCATGTCACGATGGCGGAGCCGGGAGGGGTTCCATGGAGTGTAAAACTGGAGGATTTGCATCGATTCGCGGATCGCGGCCAACGAACCCGGGCACCGGGCGTGTTGTGTGTAGTTGCGTGCTAGATACACGAATACCCCGACGTGGTGTGTCGGGGTATTGTTGTATGGAATAAGCATCCGGCGGCGACCTACTCTTCCGGGGGGTTTCCCCCCGAGTACCATCGGCGCTGGA
>PUNF01000023.1 GCA_003552525.1 Clostridia bacterium
CCAGCACCTCGAAACGGTGCCGGGTCCCGTCCTCCGGATCGATCAGCTCCAGGATCCCATCCTCGGGAACCGGGCTGCGTTCATCGTTGTGTTCCGTCATCCGTCTCCTCCTCCGTCGCGTCGGTCTCTTCCGCGCCCGCGTAACCGTCATGATGCGTGCGCAGGTAGGTCTCGAGGATCAGCGCCGCCGCCATCTTGTCGATCACCTGCCGGCGTCCCCGGCGGCGGACGTTCGCATCCAGCAGGGCCCGCTGTGCGCCGGCCGTGCTCAGGCGTTCGTCCTGCACCTCAACGGGCACATCCACGGCCTCGGCCAAAGCTTGCACCCACTCCATGACATACCGCGCCTGCGGCCCCATCTGTCCGTCGAGGCTCCGCGGCACCCCGACCACCAGTATCCGTACATCGTGGGCGCGGATCAAGTCCGCCACCCGACGCAGCACCGCATCGCGATCCGGGAGGGCCCGGGATCCCCTTCCCCACGTGAGCACCTCCAGCGGGGTTGCCACGATGCGGTCGGGGTCGCTCAACGCCACCCCGATGCGCCGTTCACCGATATCGAGGGCCATGATACGTCCCACGGCCGGACCTCCTCCCCGCGACACCCACGCCCGCGTACCGTCCAGTACGCCGGGTGCTCCTTCGGAACCAAAAAATGAGGAGCATGCCGGCCGCGAACCCCCCGATGTGCGCCCACCACGCCACCGAATCGGCCCCGGCCACCACCACCGAAAGCCCGCTCACCAGCTGCAGGAGGAACCAAAAACCCAAAAACAGCACCGCCGGGATCTCCACCACCGTGAGGAAAAACCCCAGGGGGACCAGGGTCAGCACGCGGGCGTAGGGAAAACTCATGAGGTACGCGCCCAACACCCCGGCCACGGCGCCGCTGGCGCCGATCGTGGGCGTCGAGCTGCCGAGGTTCATCATCACGTGGGCCAGGTTCCCCGCGATGCCCGCCAACACGTAGAACACCAGGAAGCGAATCGATCCCATGGTACACTCCACGTCGTCGCCGAAAATCCAAAGGTAGAGCATGTTCCCGCCGAGGTGCACCCAGCCGCCGTGCAGAAACTGCGATGTGACCAGGGGAATCAGGGTCGCCCACTGCGACGGGAAGAGCAGCAGGAACGGGTTGTCGATGCGCGTGGGCACGACGCCGTAAATCTCCACCAGCCGATACAGGTCCGGAAGCGGGAGTCCGACCTGATAGATGAACACGGCGACGTTGGTCGCGAGGATGAAGTACATCATCCACGGTCGTCCCCGCGTGGTAATGTTGTCCCGTAAAGGGAGCATGCAGCACCCCTCTCCCCGGTGTCGGGCGACCGTCAGGCCGCCCCTTCCGCCCTATTCGTCGTCGGTGGCGCCCACGAAATGGGCCACCAGGCTTTGCAACAACTGGTCGCGCTCCACGCGCTGCACCATGCCCCGGGCACCCCGGTGCTCGGTGATGTAGGCGGGGTCGCCCGATAACAGGAAACCCGTGATCTGCTCCACCGGGTCGTAGCCCTGTTCCTCGAGTGCCGCGTACACCCCGGCGATCACCGACTCGGGAGACTCCTCGCCGCGGGTACCGGGCATGAAGATCCGGGTACCGCGTCGATCCACGTGACTGCCCTCGTCCCTCGTCATTCTACTACTCCCCTTCCGCGAGTTGCTCCGCGATCATCTGCTCGCCTTCGCGCAATACTTCTTCCAGGAGGTCGGGACGTGCGCCTCCCGCCTGGGCCATTTCCGGCCGGCCGCCACCGCCGCCGCCCAGGCGCTGTCCCAGGGCGCGCACGATATCCCCCATGTGGGCGCCCCGCGAAACCGCGCCGGGCGTCGCCGCACCCACGATCTGCACCTTGTCTTCCCCCGCGGACGCGGCCAGGACGAAGGCGCTCTCGCCGAGTTTCTCCCGCAACGAGTCCGCCATCTCGCGCAGGCGATCCGGGCCCGAGGCCTCGACCACCTCCGCGAGCACGCGGATCCCCGCGACTTCCCGCCCGCGCTCGGAGAGATCCGTGGCCTGGCTATCCGCCAACTTCGCCTGGAGGCGCTGTGCCTCGCGCCGAAGGCGCCGCAGTTCCTCCTGCAGCCCCTCCACGCGCTGCGCAACCTCGCCCGGCGCCACGCCGAGTGCCTCTGCCAGCCCGGCACGCTCGTCTTCGAGCGCGCGGACGTGGGCGAGCGCGGCGCGCCCGGCCACGACTTCCAGGCGGCGAATGCCCGAGCCGATGCTCTCCTCGGAGAGGATCTTCACCAGGCCGATCTGCCCGGTGTTGTCCACGTGGTTCCCGCCGCAGAGCTCCCTGGATACCCCCTCCACCGCGATGACCCGCACCGTCTCTTCATACGTTTCACCGAAGAGGGCGATGGCATCGGACTCCATGGCCTGCTCGCGATCCATCCATAACGCCCGAACCGATCGCGCCTCCAATACCCGCTCGTTGACCATGTCCTCGACGGCACGAAGGGCATCCGTGCCCAGCGGATCCGGGTGGGTGAAATCGAAGCGGAGCCGCCCGGCTTCCACCAGCGAACCCGCCTGGGTGACGTGGGATCCCAGCACCGCGCGAAGCGCCGCGTGCAGAAGATGCGTGGCCGTATGGTGGCGCGCGATGTCCCAACGTGTCGCGGAACCGACCCGCGCGGTCACGGTATCGCCCCGGCGAATAACTCCCTCTTCGACGTGTCCGAAGTGGGCGATGCGATCCCCGGGCAGGGATTTCGTGTCCGTCACCGCGAATCGGCCATCGTCGGTGAGCAGCGTGCCCGTGTCCCCGACCTGGCCGCCCCCCTCCGGATGGAAGGGTGTCCGATCCAAGAAGACCACCGCCTCCTCCGAAGACGAGGCTTCGTCTCCCGCCTCGCCGTCGACGACCACGGCCCGCACGCGCGCCGCCACCTCCAGGTGGTCGTAGCCGACGAACGCCGTCTCCGCCAGCCCATCCACCGCAGCCGACAGGGTCTCGTGGGTGGCAGCCGCCTCGTCCCGGGCCCGCCGGGCCCGTTCGCGCTGCTTTTGCATCAAAGACTCGAAGCCGTCGCGATCCACCCCGAGTCCCCGCTCCGTGGCCACGTCCTCGGAGAGGTCCGGTGGAAAACCGAAGGTGTCATAAAGGGTGAACACATCCTTGGCCGAGAGCATCCCTTCGCCGGCGTCCTCGGCGGCATCCAGCATATTCTCGAGCATGTGCATGCCGGCCGCCAGGGTGGAGGCGAACCGCTCCTCCTCCCGCCGGATCACCCCGCGGATGCTGTCGATCCCCCGCGCGATCTCGGGGAAGGCCTCGCCCATGACATCCACCACGCGCGGCACCAGCGCATGCATGAAGGGCTCGTCGATCCCGAGCACGGAGCCAAAACGGTAGGCGCGGCGCAGGATGCGGCGCAGGACGTACCCGCGACCCTCGTTGGACGGGAAGACCCCGTCGGCGATGAGAAAGGTACACGAGCGGACGTGATCGGCGATCACGCGGAAGGCAAAATCGGCCCGCTCGTCGGTCCCCCCGTACGCCATCCCGGTGCGTGCCTCGAGGTCCTCGAGGATGGGCCGGAAAAGGTCGGTATCGTAGTTCGAGTCTACATCCTGCAACACCGAGGCCACCCGCTCGAGCCCCATCCCGGTGTCGATCCCCTTGCGTTCCAGTTCGTGGAGCACGCCCTCCGCATCGCGATCGTACTGCATGAACACCAGGTTCCAAAGCTCGAGCCAGCGATCACAGTCGCAGGCGCCCATGGCACAGCGCTCCGCCGTACACGCGAATTCTTCACCCCGGTCGTAGATGATCTCGCTGCAGGGACCGCAGGGGCCCGTTTCTCCCATGGACCAGAAGTTGTCTTCCTCGCCCAGGCGTACGAGCCGATCCGCGACAACGGGCGCGATCTCCCGCCAGAGCGCCGCGGCCTCGTCGTCCTCGTGGTAGACGGAAACCCAGAGCCGCTCGGGTGGCAGGCCCAGTTCCCCGGTCAAGAACGCCCAGGCGAAGGCGATGGCCTCGCGCTTGAAATAGTCGCCGAAAGAGAAATTCCCGAGCATCTCGAAAAACGTCTGGTGGCGCGGGGTGGCCCCTACCATTTCCAGGTCGTTGTGCTTGCCGCCCGCGCGCACGCACTTCTGCGCGCTGGTCACCCGCTCGTGCGGTGCCGGGCGGCGCCCGAGGAACATATCCTTGAAGGGCACCATGCCCGCGTTGGTAAAAAGCAGCGTGGGATCATCCGCGGGGACGAGCGAGGCGCTCTCCACCCGCAGGTGATCCCGTTGCTCGAAAAAGCGCAGGAAGCGCTCGCGAATCTCGGCGGCCGTCATCGTTTCGTTTCGATCCGATTCCATGAAGAAACCCCCCGATTTTATTCCTTACCCCGCAAACACACAACAAACCCGCCCCTCCAGGGGCGGGTCTTCCGCGGTACCACCCTGTTTCCCGGGCGCAGGCGCCCGGCTCGGGCCGGCGATAACGGGCCGGTTCCGTCGCGGGTTCGGCCGAAGATGCGACCACGTGCCCGCGGGCTCGAGGCTGGCCTTCCCCCTCCGTGGCCGGGATCTCGCAGCGTCCGATCCCTTCTCTGGGGACGCACCGCGAGGGGTACTTCGCGCCCGTCATCACCGCATATCAGGTCCATACGGACCATATTCGAGTATAGCACAAATGCCCCGGGCCGACACCTCGCTCGCCCCGCCACGCGCACTATCCGCGCGACGCCACGAGGTGGGCCACCAACCCGAGCAAGCCCGGGTACAGCAAGAATAAGAACAGCCGTTCCGCGATGGAGAGGCTCGCGGTCGCGGCGGCGATCCCCCGGTCTCCCGCGCGGCCGAGATACTCGTACCACGTCGCGATACCGAGCTGGCCCGCGATCACGTTGAGGAC
>PUNF01000219.1 GCA_003552525.1 Clostridia bacterium
CCACCCCTCAAATGGGCCGGCGGTAAAAGATGGTTGGTTCCAATCTTGCTGCCAATATGGCGGTGCTATAAAAACCTGCGTTTAGTTGAACCGCTCTGCGGCGGACTGGCTGTCACGTTGGGTCTGATGCCTGAAAAAGCACTGCTGAACGACATTAACCCTCATTTGATTAACTTTTTCAGGTGGATTCAAAAGGGCCTGTATATAGATATCCCCTTAGAAAATAAAGAGGAGTTTTACTACAGTCATCGGGAACGTTTTAATACCCTGATTGAAGAAGGGAAAATGAACAGCAAGGAAGCAGCAGAACTTTTTTATTATCTCAATAGAACCGGCTATAACGGCCTCTGCCGCTTTAACCAAAAAGGCTTGTTTAATGTTCCTTTTGGACGCTACAAATCAATAAACTATATTCGTGATTATGAAGCTTACCGAAAGCTTTTTCAGCAATGGGAATTTACGTGTAAGGATTTTGAACAGCTGTCTTTAAAAGAAGACGACTTCATTTATGCTGATCCACCTTATGATGTTGAATTCACCACTTATTCAAAAGGTGGATTTGATTGGCAAGAGCAAATCCGGCTAGTGAAATGGCTGGTTAAACATCCCGGCCCGGTGGTTTTATCGAACCAGGCCACCACAAGAATTATCGAACTATATCAGGACTACGGATTTCAGATTAAATATTACGATGCACCGCGCATGATCAGCTGTAATGGTGACAGGACCCCGGCAAAAGAAGTCCTGGCCACGAAAGGACTGTAACTATGGCACCTCGTGATACCCGCACAGGCCATGTTTTAGAACAGATGATTTTACCTTCCCTGGAATATGGCGGCTATACGTATGAATCCCAGGTTAACATTGGCGATCGTTTTGGCGGCGGCAGACACGTGGTTGATGCTTTGGCCAAAGATAGCCAGGGCAATAAAATTATCGTCTCCTTAAAATGGCAACAAACCAGCGGTACAGCAGAGCAAAAAGTGCCCTATGAAGCTATGTGTTTGGCGGAGGCAATTTTATCAAACAGGGAAGAATATAAAAAGGCATACCTGGTTTTGGGTGGCGAGGGCTGGAAACTTAGAGAATTTTATACCGGCGGCGGCCTGGACCGCCATTTGCAATATAGCGATCTGGTAGATATCGTGACCCTGGAATGGTTTATTGCTAAAGCTAACCAGGGGGAATTGTAAGTTATTATTACCCTTTAACCACTATCCCCCTTCATAAATATATATAATCAACAAAACGCCCCTCAACATGGGCAACCATTGCCCACATCACTACAACATGGGAAATATTTGCGTAATTGCTTCCCAAATGATAAGATAATGGGCAAAGATTTCCCGTTTCACGTTTCATTCATTTTTGAAAGGAGTTGCCAATAGTTGAGTAAGTTGAGCCCTCTTCCTCCAAACATCGATTTTGAGACTAAGCCGGTCTTAAAGCAACTGACCAGGTCACACCGGGCCCTGTCCGAACTTAAAGGATATGCCAATATGATCCCCAATAAAAACATACTGATCAACGCTATCCTGATCAATGAAGCCAAGGACAGCTCTGAGATTGAAAATATCGTCACTACACACGACGAAGTATTTAAGGCTATTTCAGTTGAAGACTACAAAAGTCCTGCTGCAAAGGAAGTGGTCAACTACCGCACTGCACTTTGGCACGGGTACAATATGGTGATTGAAAAGGACCTGATCACGATCAACATGATCACCGATATCCAGCAGCTGATCATATTAAACCGCGCCGGTATCAGAAAACAACCCGGCACGGTACTTAAAAATGAAGCAACGGGTGAAATTGTTTATACCCCACCTGATAACGAGCAAGAAATTTTAGAACTTCTGGCCAACCTTGAGAACTACATCAACGGCAATGATGAAATTGATCCACTGGTAAAGTTAGCCGTGATCCATTACCAGTTTGAAGCGATCCACCCTTTTTACGACGGAAACGGCAGGACAGGCAGAATACTAAATATCTTATACCTGGTATTAAAGGGGCTGCTTGAAAGCCCGATTTTATATTTGAGCAAATATATAATCCGCAACAAACAAAACTACTATAGCCTGTTACGCGGAGTAACTAACGAAGGCCGGTGGGAAGATTGGATCTTATATATGCTTGTCGGGGTTGAAGAAACCGCAACAGAAACCTTACGGCTGGTTAAGGAAATTGATACCTATATCAATAATACCGCCGCTCAAATTAAAGAAGAGCTGCCCGAGCTTTATCAAAGAGAACTGGTTGATTTGCTGTTTTTCGAATTCTATACCAAAAACAAATACCTGATTGAAGGCCTCGGCGTTAGCAGGCGAACGGCATACACTTACCTATCAAAGTTAATTGATAAGGGCTTTCTTAAAGAAAAAAAGGTTGGCAAGTCAAAGATATACTATAACGAAGGTTTGTTTGAGCTGGTTAAAAACTTCGGGACAAGCACAGAGGGTTAAAAGCAAAAGAGCTAATCGCTAGCCTGAAACGTGAGGTAACAGCTCAACCTGGCTTTGCAGGAATATTTTAATAACCGTTGAACCATTTTAATAATATCTACTTAAAGGCGTGTTTTTGATGACTAAGGCTAGTTGTATAAAAAGAATCAAGGGTGCTAAGATTCTTATAGTTATTATTGTTTTTTTATTATTGGTTACATCCTTTCAAACACCCGTTTATGCGGAAAATCAAAAACAGGATCTAGACCTATATCCACCACCTACCCCAAACTGCAATGGAGATTTTGATATTAGAGTAATAACCAAGCTCATGCAAGTTACACTTGGTATTATTGAAATACCACCTGAAAAGAAAGATTTGTTAAGAGAAAAATTAAACAAAGGGGAAGATGAAGAAATTGAGGTTACTGTACGGGATGTGATTATAGCTCTTAGGCCAATTTTAGGAACACCTCTTTCAGATACGGAAATGGATAAATTTGAGCGAGTGAGAATTATTATATCCGTAATTTGTAAATTATAACCAAATAATAGCCATATGGTATAAACGACAACTAAACTGATAATAAAACACGGGAACCTAAAATATAAACACCACTAAAGAAGGTGGCCAACTCTATGCCGGATCAAAAAATGCATGAAACCCTGATCAAAAAGGCCGACCAGCTCCTAAAAATCAAACAGGTCCGCGATATCTACGAAAATGTCCTCCCCTACAACGAGCAATTCAGGCCGGAAAACGACCCGATCGACAAAGCCTTCCTGGTCAGCGAAATCATCTTAAGGCTGGGCGAAGGTCCTGAAATTGAAGAGATGGCCAAAGCCTGCGACCGGGGTCCGGAATTAAATATCCCCGGGTCTAAAACTAAAGTAGATTTAGAAGAATACTCAAACAGGCTTCTCCAGGAAACCTACAAGCAGCTCCTTGAAACCATGGACAGGGCCCTGCAGCTTGACAAGGAGAAACGCCTCAAGCTAAAACAGCCGGAAGAAAACTTCAAAAAAGATTTTATTGAAATAGCCAGTTCCCAGCTCTACCACAACTTTAGAGACCGGATTGCCACCGGTAATTTCGACCTTGCTAAAAACGAAAAATGGCCGGTGGCTGACCTGAGCAGCAAAGTTTTAACCGGCAAAGCCTACATCATGCCGGACCGGGACGAACCGGTAATCGGCGAGATAGCGCTTCAGGAACTGCAGGAAGCTATGCGCAAAAAAGTAACCGACTTAGCTAAACAGGGCGACCTGGCCGCCGATCTTTTCGATATTATTACCGCTAAATGGCTTAGAGAAGCCAAGCACTTTGAAGCGATGGTCAACATCACAGCGGATGACTTTTTAAAAGCACGAGGCCTCCTGGCCAGACCCGGCGGCAGCGGGCGCCGCGGCGGCTTCAGAGAAACCCAGCGCAAAGAGGTCCAGCAGCAAATCGATATTCTCTCTTATACCTGGGTCACTGTTGAAGAAATGGAAGTTGTGGAGATAAAGAACGGAAAAAGAAAACAAACCAAGTGGCGCGGGGAAAGTAAAGCGATTTCTCTAACCAGCCGCTTTGGACAGATCAGGACCGACGGCAGCACAGATGCTTTCGCCTGGCGGGTCAGGCCCGGTGATGTCTTTGCTAAATTTTTATTTGGTCCCGGCCGGCAAACCGCCCTCCTCTCGCAAAAAGCCCTCAATTACGACCCTTACCGCCAAAAATGGGAAAAGCGCTTAGCCAGGTACCTGGCCTGGATCTGGCGGATCAACAGCGGCCGTTCCCAGGAAGGCCTGCTGGTAAAAACACTTGTTGACGCAGCCGGGATGAAAATTAATAAAACCAGGCCTAGCAGAACCAGGGAAAGGTTAGAAGAAGCCCTGGACCGACTCCAGGGCGATGAGGTTATTACTGCCTGGCAGTATGAAGCAATTGATGAGGAAATGACAAGAAAGCGCGGCTGGTGGCAGGAGTGGCAAAATTGCAAGGTCTTAATCACCGCTCCTGCCGGCATTACGGAACATTACAAAAGAATAAAAGACAAGTAAGATCTTAAGAGTCGACTCTATCTTGGCAGTAATCTTCTAAGGTGTTTGATTAAAATGCGCCAAGTTATGTTTACCAAAGTCGACTCTATCATGGTAGAAATCCTCTAAACACCTTATTTATATGGCTAATTCGCTACACCCTCCGTAAATTATTGATAAAGTCGACTCTATCGTGACAGTAAGTCGACTTTATCCTGGTAGATAGTCGACTCTATCTTGGCAGTAAGTCGACTTTATCTTGGCAGTAAAATGGCTGAAAAGCTTGTAAAATAAACACATTTGAAAACTAACTAGTTTAACTATATTAACTATATTAACTCTGCACGGGGCCGGTTTAATCCGGCCCCGTGCTGTTAAAATATAA
>PUNF01000001.1 GCA_003552525.1 Clostridia bacterium
GGTAGGAAATACTGCGACATGGCGGAGTACTGGGAGTGGCAAAAGCCAAAAGACACAACTCAGGACAAGGCGGCCGACAATTGAACAGCGAGAGGGAAAGTACACACAAATCCGGACTTGACCACTACGCTCGCCCTGGTCTACCCGGGATAACCCCGGGACACGAGGTTACATCCGAGATTTCCTCGAGTCCCGGGGATATCCGTGGAACGAAGAACGGCGATTCTTTGAACCCGCGATGGATCTCTCCCGGCCGGCATCACCAATGCGCGCCGTATAGGTTTTCCGCCCGGTGATCATGATCTCAGCCACCGGTCTTCACCGACTGGTCCGAGGAGGACTACAAGGCTTGACCGATTCGCGTGAATTCGACCAGGATGGCGTCATTTAGTTGAAGCCAAGGCGCTGTGCCATGAACAGGGATCCGAAGGTGTCCTGTAACGCGATGCCATCCGCGATGGCCAGGTGGTAGGCCGCCTCCATGCCCGCCTGATCGCCCCGCAGGGAGGCCAGGTCGCCAGCCAGCGCCGCCGCGCTAAACCGCCAGAGGGTGCGTTCGGGGAAGTAGTCGAGTATCCCGTCCGCATAGCTCAGTAGTGCCTTTTGATCTCCCTGGAATGAAGCGATGAAGGCGCGGAGTACTCGGACGATTCCCTCCAGGCTTCGGCGTTCGCCGTCTGGGATGCTTTCATCGTGCGTGGCCAGGCGGTCTTCCACTTCCTTGATCATGGGCAGGGCATCGGGAAAGCGTCCATCGATGAGGCAGACGAAGGAGAAGTATACGCCGAGTATCGGGCGTTCCCTGATCCGTTCCACCGATAGAGCATCGAACCAGCGTATCAGCCGGTCCACTCCGGCTGATTTCCACAGCTTATCAATGTGTTTGGCCAGGAGGGTTTCTGCCACATCAAGCGCATCGGCGGCGAGGGCCATCGTGATGGCTTCCGCCAGAAAGCCTTCTCTTTCGTACCACCGCGCTGCGCGCAGGCGGCTATCCCGAGGGGGCGTGGGGGACTCCCACCTCGCACGATGGCGCAGGAGGTCCGCGAACAGGGAATGATAGCGGTACCACTCACCGTGGTCGTCGAGGGGAAGCAGGAACAGGTTACGCGTTTGCAGCGCCCCGAGCATCGCTCGACTATCCTCGCGACTTGTGACCGCATCGCACAGCGGTGCACAGAGTTGATCGAGGACGGCGGTCTCCAACAGGAAATCCCGGATGGGTGTCGGCAGACCATCGAGGACCTCCTCGCCCAGGTAATCGACCAGGTATCGGCTGCTACCGGCGAACGTCTCCACGAACCTTCGGGGGTCGGGATGCCCCTGTAGCGAAAGGCCCGCCATCTGAAGACCCGCGGGCCATCCCTCGGTGCGGCGTTGCAACGCGACCACGTCCACTTCCGCGAGCTGCACGCCGAACGACTCCAGGAAGGTGCCGGTTTCGGATGCCCGAAGGCGCAGGTCCTGCTGGCGAAGCTCGCGCATATTTCCGCGGATCCGCCATCGCGCCAGGGGCCAGGGTGGATCGATACGGCTTACGACCACCAGGTGCAGGGTCGGGGGAAGATTGTCGACCAAAAACTCCATGTCCCGGTGGATACTTTCGTTCGATACGTGGTGGTAGTCATCGAGGACGAGGATCAGTGGCGCGTCGATATCCATGAGGGAGTTGATCAGTGTCGTGAGGGCCCCGCGGATGATTTCGGTAGCCGAGAGCCGTTCCATGCCGGATCCCATGGACTCGAACACTTGCTGCACCTGCTCCCCGATAGATGGATCGGTTCGTGCGAGTGCGGCAACGACGTATCGCCAGAATCGAAAGGGGTCGTCGTCGCCCTCGTCCAGGGATAACCAGGCCAGGTGCGGCATCCAACTGTCCAACCACGTCCTGGCCGCCGTCGTCTTACCGTACCCCGTCGTCGCGGAGAATAGTGTCAGGCGGCGTAGGAACTGTTGTCCGTCCCAAAGCCCGTCCTCGGCTCGATTGACCAGGTCGGGCCGGGGAAGTCGATCCGGACGCAGCGGTGGCGGGTAAAACTTGGTCGCGAGAAGCGGCGTGGACATCGGCGTTTCCTCCCAACGAGATACTCTCTCACTATTCCCAGTATCCCCGCCGAGATCCTCCATGTGGATGGGTGATGCGCGCGGCATGCGCACGGGTGGGGGTGTCGAAAAACTGCCGGCGCCACGGGGATTCGTTCTGCCTTGTGCGCAGCATGACCCGGGACGCCTCCGATCGCGATCCGCTGCGTCGGGGCAATGGGGGACGAATTGCGAAGCGGGATGACGCGTGTACCGGGCGATTCCGGTGTAGGGTGGTTTTCGGGCCGCAATGATCCCGGTTGTGCCACTCTCCCTCCCCGGTTGCATTGGGAATACCCCTCGCGGTAGTGCATTGGAATCGGGGCGTCGAACATCCAATCGCGGCCCCCGAGGCGTGGGTGGCGACGCTTGAAGGCACGCGAAAGCATCCTCCCGGTGATCCAGTTTCCATGGTGTTAGAAAACCAGGGGAAGAGGTGCGTAACCTCACAGTGGCAGGGAGCGCCCGCCTGGGCAACCCCGCGGCAGTGTTGTCTTATTGCAGAGGGCGTTTGAAGTAGAACCAGGGGCCCCAGGCACTGACCAGTTCCCAGCCTTCCCGACCGTACGTATTGAGCACGCGGGTGGTCGTGTTGCCCAGGGCCAATATCCAAACGCACTGGTATTCGAACTTTTGCAAGGCGCTTCCTCCGTCTCGTACGGATAACGGCCCGATCCCGGGCATGATCCCAACATACCGCGGTTTGCATCGCATTGGAAGACAGCGGGCAGGGTGATCCCTTCCCCGACGATGGCGGATGCCACTTCCCCCGGGGGAGGCGGCATCCGCACATCAATGGCCGGAGGTCCGACGATCCGGGTTCTACTCGAAGTCAGTAGGTGGAAGGGACACGGACGGATCCGCACCTGCGATGGGAATGCCCATCCGTGCGCTGATCACGTTGTCCACTCACCGTGGACGAGCGCGATCACATACCAGTCGCCATCGTACTCTTCCCACACGACGTAGAGACTGCCCCAGTCCAGCCCACCGAATTGTGCCGTGCCCGCAACGTAGTGCTCGACGAACACCGCATCGGGGTAGAAACTCGGGATATTTACGAACATGGATCCCCGCTGGACCACGTTATTGTATTGGATATCGTCCGGTTGCGCGTAATCGGTGTTCATCACGAACCGTTCGAAGTAGTCTTCGGGGGTCTTCACGATGGGATCCCCGGTTCCATCCTCGGTTCCCCATAGATACAGTGACGTGTCGTTGAGAAAGCCGGGCAGCGCGGAAGCGGAAAAGACCTGGTGCGAGGCTTCTACAAAGGTGTAGGGGGAAAACCGGACACCCTCCACCGGGTGAACCTCCGATGCAAATCCCGCAAGATCCTCCTCCGACAGGAGCTGGATGACGTCTGCGGTGCGGGACAGCAGTTCAACAGTGGTGCGAAATTGTGGTTCTAGCACGCGTGCCAGGAAGACCGCGAATTCCGCCCGGGTCACCGATTGGTCCGGGAGAAAGGTGCCATCGGGATACCCGCTCACGAGGTATTCTGCGACGAGGTTTTCGATTGATGCGAAGGCCCAATGGGATGTCGGAACATCCGGAAACTGCTGCGTAGTCGGACTCCCATTGATCGCAAAGGCATTCGCCAGTACGGTGGCGGCCTGCGCCCGTGTGAGGGTGTCATCGGGTCGGAAAGTTCCGTCGGGGAATCCCGCCATCAAACCGGCATCGAAAACGGATCCGATGGCAGCGGTGGCCCAGTGGCCTGCGGGTACGTCGGGGAACGCGTGCGCGGCGGCTGCTAGGTCCTGTTGGGTCGCGATCAGCTGGGCGACCTGGGCGCGTGTTATGGATGCGGAGACTCCGAAACTCCCTCCGGGAAGGCCGGAAATGAGTCCTTCTGATTCCAGGAACGTGATCTCGGGTTCGGCCCAGTGTCCGCTTACATCGGGGAAGGAGGTGGCGCCCGCGGTGCCGGCCATAGGTAGAACGAAAACCAGCCCGACGGCTACGAGCATCGTGATGAGGATTCGCATGTCAGTTCCTCCCAATCTGGTGATATCGCATCTTTACCCACAATTGCGGCCGGTACGCCCTCTTGCGCTCCCGGCATCCGGATACACTCGGACGAGGAGGGGCGCCTGCGTGCTTGCATCCACCCGACTCCCGGGGGCCTTTGCACGCCCGGGGAGTGAATGGGAGGCATGGCGCACATGGATCAGTAGTCCGAAGGAGGTGGCGGGGAAGGATTCTATTCTGGCTGCCTCACCGATTCGGCCCCTCGACCCGGTGTCGGCACCAACTTGTCCCGTCCCCCGTTTTCGGCGCGGTGATGCCCGTAGCGCACGCGGGCGGGTTAGACGGTTTCATCGAGTGACGTGTAACGGGTTTATCCCCGAGCGTTGCGGGGATAGATGGGGTAGATCAATATCGGAAGGCCGAGTTGCTAGGGGGAAGTCGAATTGAAGAATGTGCGGCGTGTTGCAATTGCATTGGTCATCCTGCTGGGCTTGACCCTCACGGTGCTAGGGTGTGAATCGCCGAGCGGATCAGCGGGCGGGGACGCGGATCCGAAGGGCCCCATAACCGTTTCGTCCATGATCGATTCCGAGGGCGCACTCCTTGGGCAAATGATGCTCTTACTCCTCGAGGCCGATGGTTTCCAGGTCAACGATAGAACAGAGCTCGGCACCCCCGACATTCTTCGACAGGCCCTAGAAAGCGGCGAGGTCGACCTCGTCCTCGATTATACCGGCTCCGGACAATACTACCACGATGTGGAGGACACGGCGCCCTGGTCCAATGCGGAGGA
>PUNF01000068.1 GCA_003552525.1 Clostridia bacterium
CTTTCCCATGACCATCAACCCCCCAACTACAAATCTACAAATATTGTGTTGACTTTATTTTAGATTATTCATAAAATGCATTTTATCTGACAAATATAAATTATTAACAGGTTTTAATAACTGCACCTTTTCTGCTCTAATTTTTCCATCTGCCTCATAAGGAACACATACACCAGACAACCATTCATGTTTTATTAAACATTCCCAAACCTGTCTATCACAAATAATATAAGCCCATCTTGCAGTTGCAACATTAACCCCACAAGCACATTCCACTGTTCTATCAAAATTTACATTTTCTTCTATTATAGCACCTTGTTCTATTTCCCCCCATTTAGCAGGAATATCATAAACTTCCCCAAAAGATTTATAAACAATCATGCCCTCTTCAGTAAACTGGAAATTTTCTTTTAGAAAATCTATTTGACTAACCATACCTTCAGCATGACTAAAATCAGTATTTAATAAACTTGCTTCTCCCAAATGCACATTTTCTAGATAAGCAGATTTAAATGAAGTATCATATAATTTAGCAGAACTGAAATTCGCTGACTCTAAATCAGCAGTTACAAAGTTTGCATGAGAAAAATCTCCATATCCAGCATTTAAGTTAATTCCCCTGATACTCATAAAGTTGCCATGCCTAGCATCAACTCCGGGAAACTCACAACAAGAAATGTCAGCAAATTTCATTGAAATACCATCCATATCTGCTCCATTAAAATGACAACCAATTAAATTACAATCAGAAAAATCAGCTTCAACTAAACTTGCACCATTGAACTTTGTGTTATCTTTATGCATATCACTGGGTTGGAGTTCTTCCGATGAACAATCCACATCATAACTAAATTTACAACCACAACTAAAACTAGCCCAGTCTAAATTAGCACCACTAAAACTTGCCCCTCTTAAATCACAATCAATAAATGTTGCTCTTCTTAAATTTGCTGAATCAAACATAGCATATCGTAAATCACAACACACAAAAGTTGTTCCATGCATATCAGCCTGTGTAAACATAGCCTTTTTTAACTCCATATGTCTTAATTCCATATGAGCAACTCTAGTATCTGCAAAACCAGCATAACTCAAATCTTTCCTTTTAAATAAATTTGGATGTTTAGTTAAATCCCCCCAAAATATTGCTTTACCATTGTAATTTTTAAATTCTAAATACTTCTGGTGTCTCTTGAGCATTTTTTCAACATCTTCTTCAGACATAACTCTCATTGTTTCATTTTTCTTCACTTTTTCCACTCCTTCTGCTGGGGGTTTTTCTAAAGATACAGTAATTCAACAACTCCAGATAACTGCCATGACATGCCTGATTAGGATATTTGTAATTACTGTAGTGGTAACTGCAGTAATCACAATACTTTTTCCATTGTTTTAAACTATTCATTTTCTTTTTCCATTATTGTACTCACTCTTATTATTATATATGGTATTGACATTACTAAAATATTTAATATCCTCTGTTCTGCTGGAATAGAAGTCAAAAAATAATTCGTGAATATAGCTAATATTAATAACATTTGTGTAAAAAACCCTATCTTTTCAAACATTTTTCTCCCTGCCTTTCTGCTGATTTAAGGAACTTAATGATTATAAACCTACTCCCCATATATAACCATTTCTACTTTCTCCCTAAAATATTTTATTGACCAGTTTTTTTAACTCTTTTTGATTATCTAACATATATATTTTCACTCTATCATCATCTAACGCTTCTTTAATTAAAGCCATTCTTGACTTTGCTGCCCCCCAATATTTTGTTCCAACAAATGATTTAAACATATACCCCGTTATAACTGTTTCATTACTCTTTACCAAATTAGAATAATCAAATTGATTAAAAACATCATATTGATTAAAAACATCATAAACAGGTGTTAATAAATATATCTTATTATCTTCTTGCCTACATTTAAGTATTAAAATTATTATCTTTTCATCTAAATCTTCAAAAAGTAAATCCTTACAACATATCTTATCTACAACTTCTTTTTTACTTATTATCTCTTTCATTTTTACCTGCTCCTTTTAAAAATTTCATATTTTTAAATGGTCACTTTATACAAACTCATTTTAATGTTTCCCCCTTTTAAACTAAATAAACATAATTACCACAATTTGGGCAGGTTATACATTTATGTTGCAAACTAATTAGAATCCGACCATCTTTAGCTTCACTCTGGAGAACAATTTTTGTATTACATTTATTACAGATAATTATGAATGATAGAATATCACCTGCCCCTCTCAAGACAATCCTCTTTGCCTATTTCTGCCATAAACTCTTCCAGTGTTTTAAGTGTATGAATGATATTCCTGTTACTCCTTCTTTCTAAATCAAATTTTGCACCATAAAATTCATTAGAATTTTTATAATCATTAAACCAGACATTAATTGTATTTGTGTAATAACTATCAGCCCAATAATCTATTTTAGCAATATAATCAGAACCAATAAAACAAAGTGTAGTTGAAGAATTCAATTCTTTACCCATTTCACCAACAGGTTTTAAATTATTAAACTTATACTGACTATATTCCTCAAAATCATTCGCTGTTTTAATTAGCATTTTCATTTTTATCTGCCCTTCCCCTCATTCATCTTTTTCCACTGTTACTTCCGATAAGTCCAAAACATGGAATCCGACCTTCACGATATTAGATTTATCAGTTCCGGCTTCCTTTTCCAGCCGAAAATCATAATCCATTGCCAATTCCCCATCCACAAAAAGTGCCAATGCATACAAATCATCATAATCATCAATCAGCACATAATCATGAGTTGTCAATGAACCATTTTTTACCTTTATCGGAATCTTTATCGGATAGTTCAGACCGATATGATAAGAATTTAAAATAGTATCCTTTATTTCTCTGTTTCTATCATTATCACCAATAAACATCATATCCCATCATTCCTTCCTAGAGGATTTAACCTAAAACCCCTTGCACAATTCCCCTCTACAAAATGTATTACCAGTCTCTGACATATATTAAAGGATGTTTCAACCAAAATATTTCTCTACCTTTTTTATATATATACTTCTCAAAAAACCCCAATGATGTCCTCTTTTTAGTCTCCATTTCATCTGCCATTTCTTTAACCCGAAAAGCCCACGATTTATCCCCCTGCTCCAGCCAAATCTCAACTGCCATAAAAGCTAAATCAAAAGCCTGTTCACTAACATATTCCTTATAACCCCCAAAACCCTGCACTGCTTTTTGCCAATCATCCACTGTTATCTCTCCTTCAGCTTCCCGGTAATTAAGAGTTCATAACACTTCCGGCACAAACCCCCATTATCATATTTCTTGACATCCCCACACTCCCGGCATTTTTTAGTTTTCATCCAGCAACCACACATCAACATCCGGATTTTCGTACACAGGAGTAACCCGGTAATCATCTGCATGAGGATGACAAACTCCATTTGCTAAATTAACTGCTATTGTCTGGTCTCCATGCCATTCATCCACCGAATCAGTTTTCATGTGAATACCGGGAACATGCTCAATCAAAAACATTTCACCAGCTTCCAAATCCCCATAGTCAACATTCATAACTCCTATATGAAAAGTCTCTAAATATTTATCCATCATTGATTTTATATGTGACAACCTATCCATAATAAGAAACCATCCACTATATACAATAAACCCCAAAATCACACTAACACAGATAATCAGCATTATCAACCAGAAGGTAACCATTATTCATCCCTACTTTCATTTAGTTTTTTCAGTTCCTCATAAATCCCCCAAACTCCATCACCAATCCCTAACAACAAAAACATAAAAATCAAAATCAGAGGATATTCCTTAATAGCAACACCACGAACCCCAATCATATAGAGAATCAAATATACAATTGCAAGAACTTTAGCTAATAACATATATCATCTTCCCTTTGATTTAATTCTGTTATTACTATGAAACAACTGCAACTCCTGCATCACATATTCCCCACCATCACTAACCAGACCAAAAAGAAAAATAGCATTATCTAACATTTCAGCAGTATCCGGGTCATCCTTTACACCCTCAAGAAAATCATCAAAGGTCAAATATTTCTTTGCCTTATCCAGACAATGTTTCGTCAACATATCCACCATTGCATGTGCTAAAGTCCAAACTTCATCCCGGCTACATTCTATGTTATATTTACCTTCCTTTAAATTCACCCTCTATGCCCCCATTTTACCCTATTATAAAAATCATCTAATTCATTATTCACATATTCCTCTCCAGAGTTGTAAATATTGCCAACCAGCCCATATAGTGCAACAGTAGTTTTATAGATTTTACTGGTATTTGTCATTCTTTTAATTTGTGCAAGAAATTCCTCAAAACTGTCTTTTTCCTCAACTACCCATTCTGCTGAATCCTTCAAATGCTTCATCATTGCAATTGCCAATGTCCTAACTTCATTCCGGTTTGTCTGAATTAAATATTTACCCTCTTTTACCTGCATTTTTACCAATTCCCCCTTTTTCGTGATTTTTTAAAAATCCCCAAAACCCGGCAAAATGGTCTCACCAGTTAGTGTCGATTTTCTCCGGCAGGCACTTTTTCTCTTTTTCCTCTTCTGTACTCATATCAGTTTTCCCCCCTAATCATGATTATAGGTGTTTTGACCCCTATAGAGTATGCACTAAATGTTCCATTATCCATTTTATTACATTTTTGGTGGCAATGCTCCCTTTCCTC
>PUNF01000105.1 GCA_003552525.1 Clostridia bacterium
GCCCTGGTTGAGTCAGCTCCATGATTCTCATAGAGCTCAAGAGCTTTACCTTCAACAGCATCCTGCATGGTAAACCAGTATTCCTGCATGGGATCCAGCAGTTCCTCGTGTAATCTCGGCTTATATTCCTGATATTTTCTGTTGACCACATCATCGACTCTGGCATAGGCCCACCAGGCCGAATTATAGTCCATCCTATCCCGGTTTAATACCATATAGGATTCCGGTATTTCATCTGCCCCGAGATAGAGAGGTATAAACGGGCTGTTGGCAGGGCTGTTAAGACCGTACCACAGTACACCACCAATCTCATTAGGCAGCCAGTCTCTGGCCTGACCTACCCAGAAGCTGGAACAGTTAGAGATACCTGTGTGTCTAACATGATCAAGACCCAGCAGATCAAATAATTCTCTTGATACAGCTCTTGTCTGTGGTGAAGCCAGTGGACTTTTAACCAGATTTCCTTCACTATCTTCATAATACCAGTTTTCATGCTCTGTTACATCTAATTTTGAACTGATGTTTTCATCTCTAAATAAAGTAATTACATCTTCAACAGAAAGCTTATCATCAGGTTCGATAGAGAAGGGATAGAGATGGGTCTCCTCCAGTTTCCATTCCACAGATGGTTTGAGCAGACTGTAAAGTCTCCACAATCTTTCGCTGCCCGGTCTGACATTACCGTAAACTTCATTCCAGATAAATTCTCCATCCACTTCGGGATCATAAATCTCCAGTTCAATGGCAAGTTCAATATAACCTTCCGAGACCATCGTATCAGGATCATCGGGATCGATTTCTCTAAATCTGCTGTAGTTGGGGTTAACCGAGACATGGTTATCAGGACCCCGGCGAGCTACCCAGGCTGCTCCAGGATAGTCACTGTCTCTGGTCCAGAAGGGACCGGCACCATAAATTTCAAACATCCAGACTTCATTGGGATCTGCGATTGACAAACATTCACCCAGATAGGCAGTCTCGGCAAAGCCATATTCCAGAGCAAGCTCACCCATGAGCTCAATTGCCTCTCTGGCTGTCTGAGTCCGCTGCAGGGCAATTCTGGCAAGCATTCTGATGCTCATTATCGCTTCTTCTTCATCATTTCTCGTTTCAATCGCCCCACCCTGGGTTGTTTCAGCTGTAAAGAGCTGATGTTCATTGGCAAGAGAATAAGCGCTTTCAAAATATTTGTAGGTGTGAGGAACCTGAGGGATTTGACCGATAACCTTAGGCACAACATCGGGTCTTTCTGCCATTTTCAAATCATGACCCAGAAGGATATCAAGCATGTCCCCCTCTTCATGATCCATGGCTGGGATTACCCTTAGACGAGAATCATACCTGCCATCAACTGTATGGGAGGTGAACACCGAGCCATCGGTAGAGGCATCTTTGCCAACCAGAATATTGGTACAGGCCAGAGAAGTGATTGCAAAAATAGCTACAAAGAGGAAAGTTGCACAGGTGATAAATAAACTTTTCTTCAGCCACTTATAACTCATTGATTGTCCCTCCTATTTTTTTGTTGTTTTTGATGGTTATGATTACCTGGACTGAAAATTTAATCCGGCCAGATCATTACTCACCTCCTGCAAGTTATTGTTCTTACAATTTCATTCTATAATAATAAACAAAAATTTTATATTTATTCTCTTAATTATCTTAAATCTTTTTATTATTTTAATTTTTTATATTCAACAAAAATAACCCCGCCTGAAAAAGGCAGGGTTGAAAATAGATATTCTTGCTTTAACAATATCTCTCAGTTTTTAATCCTCTATAGCTCTATCTTTAAAGCTGTAGTAATGAATTGGTCTACCAACTTCTCCATATTTAAGTTGAACTGAAACCAAATTTTTCTTTTCCATACAGATTAGATACCTGTGGACAGTTTGATAGGCCAGTCCAACATTACTGGATATCTCCTCAATGGTCTGGAAAGTTTTTTTCTCCCTTAAATAATTGTAGATTAAATTAAAGGTTAATCTGCTCATTCCCTTGGGAACGGCTAAATTATCAATATAATTTTCATTATCACACTGTAATCTGGCAATATCAAGATGCAGATTTATTCTTGATATCAAATCTGCAGCTTTAATTGGTTTATTGGCAAAATCGGTGGCCCCGGCTTCAATAAACTCCCGGGCAAGGTCAACAGATTCATCAACAGTCAGAATTAAAATTGGAATGCTGAAAAATGATTTTCTGATCTGTTTTACCAGGTCAAGGCCGTTGATATTTGGCATATAGTAATCTATAATTATGAGAGAGAAGTTTTCCAGGTTCATCATCTCCAGCAGATCTTGGCCATTACATGTTGTGACGATGTTAAAATCAGCTGCTTCACTTATGGCTTCCAGAGTGTAGAGAATGTCCTTATCGTCATCGACTGCCAGCACATTCCTCATTATACTTCACTCCTTTAAAATTATATGAACTTCTGTACCCATTCCTTTCCTGGATTCTATATAAATCTCACCCTCGTGATTTTCCACTACATTTTTAACGAAATTTAAACCTAAACCTGTATCTTCAGGATTCAAAGCAAACCCAGGCTCCCAGACTTTTTCCAGGTTCTCTGCTGAGATGCCCGGCCCGTTATCTTTGATAATAATTTCAACTCCAACATCATTTTTTGCCGCTTTAACCACCACTGCTTGATCCTTCTGATTGGCTGCTTTTAGAGCATTGTCAATTAAATTAATAATAGCCCGCGACATTCTATATTTATTAATTTTTAAATTTACATCCTGATTGATTTCAAAGGAAACATTATTATAAAAATCATCACATAGAATCTGAGATTTTACAAATTCAAAGAGGTCATCAATGTTAATTGTGTTTTTCTTGTCTTCCAGCAGCACCTCCGAAATTATCAGATTCATTTTTTCTGTTGTGCCGGTAATTTTATTTGCATATTCTTTAACTTTGCTCTCTTCCAGTCCCAGCTGAATTAGGCCGCTCAAGCCCTGAATTGTTGTCAGCGGTGTTTTTAGATCATGAACAAGGTTTTTTATTTCTCTATAATATCTGGATTCCAGAGCTTCCATCTGCATCTTGCTCATTTTGCTTTCTTTATTTTTGTTCTCTTCCATTAGATGGAGGTATTTCTGATAATTGGTTGACATTTTGGCCAGGATAGCTATATTAACCAGAAGAATTGCAGAGAAGATTATTCCCAGAACATTTATTATCTGAGTTGCTCCAATAAATTCAGCCGTCTGGTGAATGGTAGAGGTCAGATCTCCCCTGCCAAAATTTAAACGGGAAAAGATCGGTATGATATCAACACAGTCAAAAGCGAAAACAATCAGGGTTACAATTATAATTTTTATAAAAACATACCTAACATCCTGAATAAATTTATAGATAATGAACATGAAGATAATAGCCAATATTGATACATTTGAAAAAACAAAGGACATGTTATAAAACCTTGATATCAACTGATAGATAACCGGAGTAAAGACAAAGGGAAATAAGAAGGCAAGATTATTCCTTAACACTGTATATTTAGGATTTTCAGGTGCTTTTTCTGATTTGCTTTTCAGAGTATGGTAAAAATCATCGGATATAATAAATATACCTAAAAAAATTGGTAGATGGCGTATTGTGTTTAAAAAAACCAGCTGGATAGCAGCTATAATGAGTAAGCTGGTATTATAATTTTCTAAACTCAGATGGATATTTCGTAAAATATTAAATTGCATTTCCCATAATATTTTAGGAGTAATAAAGCTGAAAGCAGTAACGAGCAAACCTAAAAGAATTTTTTTATATTTAATATTAACAGGATGGATATTTTTAAAACTGTTTGTGAGTCGAGCAGTACTTTCTTTCATAAATATTTACACCTGCTTCCTGCTTAAAGATAAAAAAATTTTATCTGCAAATTGATTAACACCCACCATCTCAATTAATTTTTAAATAGATTTGTTTCCCTAAAAACCTGCCATTAACTTATTATTCTCTCGAAACCTTTGGGTGTCCTGCTTATTTTCTGTGAATTTTCTGTTAATTGTTGTTCTTAAAAAACAAAAAATTCAGGGAAAGAGAGGAATTTTATAAGTGCAAAGTTAAATGCTCTTGATTTTGCTGAAAATAATTTAAGGGGAGACCCCGGCATCCGGAGCCTCCCTAATAGATACTTTTCAGTATTTTTTGCTGTATCTAGCTAAAAGCATTGTTAGCAAATGCATTTCGCTGGCTGTGTCTTATTAAATATTACTTGCTGAATGCATATAAATCAATGTATCTCACAAAAACAGCTCAGGAAAGTCCTTTAACTAAAAAGAATCTTAGAGAACTTATATAGATACCATTCATTATATCGGCTGTATTCTTAATAACTTTTCAGCCATCCTTTTCAATAATCTCTACAATAATCTTCACAATAACCTTTACAATACCTGCAATTTTTCAAGCTTAATATTTTAAATAGAGATATAAGGTAAAGGGTTATCGATCATTTATCTTATACTAGATTATAGACAGTCATTTAAAGTCAAATGCTGTTAAGCTCCAATTCAGAAATTGATGCCATACCAGTTATTACTACCTTACTTTTGCTGGACGGGAGCACAATATTCTGTGCTTTTGATGAGATTATAGCCCAGCAGTACCTGGCTCAGATAGGCGTAGATTGGAATCATGAAGGCCTGAGAAATGAGCCGGGGCGGCAGTGAAACAGCGTAGGGCACTCCAAAAAGAGTCTCCA
>PUNF01000189.1 GCA_003552525.1 Clostridia bacterium
CAGCCTCCGGTGGCGTGCAAAGCGCGCCTCCATTCCCTCGGCGAGGATATTCTTGAGGCTGACATTGAGCGCGGCGACCAGGTTCACTGCCGGGGTACCAAAGTAGGCCGGCCCCCGACTCTCGTATGCTTCCATGATCGGCAACCACTGCTCAAAGTCCGCATAATAGCTGCCTACCGGCTCCGTTCGTGCATGGAAGACGGCCATGGCCTCGGGACTGACGGTCAGTAGGGCGAGGCCAGGGGGCACACCGATCGCCTTTTGCGACGCCGTAAGGTGCACATCCACGCCCCAATCCTCCGTGAAGCATTCTGCGCCGGCCGTCCCACACACACCATCGAGAATGACCAGACAACCGGCATCCTTTGCGACACGCGCAATACCCTCCGCATCGGCGACTACGCCCGTCGATGTATCCACGTGGGTGATCGTGACGAGCTTGAACGCCCCCGCACCCAGTGCGTCGGAAACGGCTTCTGGGGTGGGAGCATCGCCCACGGGTGCGGAGACATTTTCCACTTCCGCCCCGTAACGGCGCAGAATATCCCCCATGCGATCACTGAAATATCCGGAATTGACGGTGAGCGCGCGGTCCCCGACCTGGACCAGGTTGGATACCGCGGCATCCATCGCGAGGGTACCACTGCCCGCCAGAATGAAGGGCTGTGCGGATGGAGCCAGGAACACCTCCCGCATCAACTCGAGGGACTCTCCAAATATCTCGACAAAATCGGGTGCCACATGACTCGTCGTCGGTTCCGCCATCGCCGCCATCACATCCGGGCTAAATTCGATCGGCCCGGGAATCATCAACAGGTTTCGTCCTTTCAACTTGCCTTGCTCCTCTCCAGGATCACACCGCGGTGGGTCGTCCGCGGATATTCTTCACTCCTCGATAACCTTTCTCGCTACGTACCGGGTTCCCCTGTCACAAGGATGCAGCGTTCCGCCGGACATTTCCGCCAGCCATTCCTCAAGGTCCTCCTTTTCGTGACACGAGCTCCACACGGTTGCCCGGACATGGTCGAGATACTCGACGTCAATGGGTGCATGTCCACGCTCGTGAAGCCCGTACTCGAGGGTACCCCAAAGGGCATACGGCACGCGAAGTACCAGATCGTGCCCGCGCACGTATCTTGCGACCTTCGCCGCTCGAATGGCGCGTCGGCCGGCTTCCGAGTATGCACGGACCAGCCCGCCCTTGCCCAGCAGGGTGCCACCGAATATGCGGGTAACGATCACCAGTGTGTCCACGAGCCCCCGGCCACTCAAAAGGCTTAGTAGAGGCATACCCGCGGTCTTGGCGGGCTCCCCGTCATCCGAGTATCTTTCCCGGGATACTGCCTTTCCAATCCGATAGGCGTAAACATGGTGGCCCGCATCGGGATATCGCTCACCGTGTTCTCGAAGGTACCCGTCCACTTCACATTCGGCCCGCACGGGTACGGCCAATCCGAAGAACCGCGAACCACGCACCTTGATCTCGGATTCGCCGCGCCTCAAGAGTCCATTGTAGCTGTCGGGAAGGTTCTCGGATCGATCATCCATGTGACCCCTCCTCCGTTGTTGCGCCGCCCGAGAAACGCCAGTAGAGTACACCGGCCCCCGTCACGAGCACGGCTGCTGCACCAAAAAAGCTCCACGCGAGTCCCAGGTAGCCGACCACCATACCGAGGGCGACGGGACCGACGAACTGCACGAAACGGTTCCCGGTAAGCCGAAGCCCCATCGCCAGTCCGCGATGGCGCTCATCCGCACCCTCCGCCATCATGATCATGCTGATCGGCTGCGTTAGCGCGGTCGTGGTCCCCCCGAGCCCGGCCAGGAACAACAACGGGGCCAGGGCGACGGCGAAGGGTGTGGCACCGATGGCGACGGCTCCGATCAGTAACACGCCCTGCACGGTTCGCCTCGCCCCGAGGCTCCCCACGAGATAACCGAGGGCCGGGCGAACGATCAGCGCGGACATCTGTCGAACCGATCCCAGTAGTCCAATGGCGCCATCCGAGTACCCGATTGACTGGAGGAAGACCGGGTAGAAGCTCGTGTTGATCGAGAATGCACCCAGCGCACATCCGCTGATGATAATCGACATCTGGGCGCGCGGATCGCGAAGCAGGCGTCCGGCGACCCGCAGCAGCTCCCGTGGCTTTTCCGTCGCTGCAACCGCCCCCTTTCCGCCCGATACATGTCGGGCACCGGAAGCGGGTAAACGTCGGCTGATCAGCGCGGCGGCGAGCCCCGCGATTCCCACCCCAGCGAAGGCGACAGTCCGGCCGAGGATGTCAGAGACCAAACCACCCAGCAATGGTCCCACCAACTGCCCGGCCGCCGTCGCAAAACCAAAGACGGCGAAATCATTGGCCCGGCTGCGGTCCGTACCAATGGCCGCGACATACGATTGACTGGCCACGACGACCAATACATTGGCGACCCCCGCGAGCATGGTAGCCACGGTTACCGCGAGTATGGTCGGGTGAAAAATGAGTAGGTAGGCAGAGAGTCCTTCGATCCCACATCCCACCAGGATCGTAACCCGGGCACCGAGACGATCGATGAAGACACCACCGGGGAGTGCGATGAAGAGCGGAAACAGCGCGTATGTCGATACCACAAGTCCGGTGATTTCCGGGGTTGCGCCGAGGTTTGAAAGATGCAGGGGGATCAGGAGCCGCGGCATCGTGGCACCGGCAAAATGCACGGCAGCCACGATGCATATGAATAGCAATCTGCGGTCCACATCCCCGAAAAGAACTTGTGATACCCGGTGCAGCGGGCGTTTCAAGCGGTTAGCCCTCCCTACAGAAATGCTCCCGTACCACATCCAACACGCCAGCCGCATACGGCGCCTCCGTGACACGATCCGCGCGAGACCACAGGGACTCCGAAGCGTTGGCCACGAGCACCCCGAGGCCCGCCACGTCGAGCATGTCCAGGTCACCGAATCCATCGCCAATCGCTACGAGCTCACGCAACGGGCGGCCGAGTCGGTCCGCAAGAAGGGCGAGTGCAGAGCCCTTGGAGGCATCGGGCGGAAGGATCTCGACGAGCGACGGGAGCGTGCGCAGGATGATGGCCCGGGGACCGAGGCTATCGGAAAGATACGCGTCGACGCCATCCTCATCCTCGACTGGCGTCCGAATGGCGATCGCGTGAACGCCGTCAGGATCTGGATCTTCCCAGACAACAATCGGCTCCTCGAGGATTCGCGCATATCGGGCGGTATCCGCGTGCTCCCGGGTTGCCCAGGTGCCCTCTCCTCGATACACGTACGCCCCGAGGCCACGGGTTGCCACTTCTTTCAACACCTCACGCACGACTTCTGGGTCGAGGAACAAATCCCGGATCGGTGTCCCACTTGCATCGCGGATGACTGCCCCCGAATTCGCGACGACGGGTCCCCGAATACCGAGGCGCCGGGCGAAGAGCTGGGCCGATGCATATGGCCGGCCCGTGGCTAACACGGCTACGCCCCCACAGCGCTGCACAAGTGACACCGCGGTCCGGGCCGTGCTGCCGACCTCACGCCCGGGTCCAAGCAGGGTATCATCGAGGTCCAATGCCACCCAGGAATACCTGTTCGAGGTCATCTCCATCCCCCCAGGAGCCGCCACAAGCGTCCATCGAGCCCGGAATCCACCTCGGCATCTTCGATCCCATGCTGCACGGCAAAGGCGCGTAGGACACCCCTCAACTCCCGTGTGGAGTCCGGCCACCGGTCATCGAAGAAGCCCGCCGACGTGAGCATCCTCAGTACCAATGCCTCGCGTTCTTCATTCCAAGGAATGTGATCGACGCGGGTGGTCTTGTGAAAGGTCCGTTTGAACAGTTCCCAGACCCTGTTCAACTCCCCGAGCGGCTCCGGGTGATCATCGACACGGAGATCGCTGAACCGATCATCGAGCCCTCCGTATCCGCCTCCTACCTCGACGACCAAAAGTGCCGCGGATTGCCGCCCTCGCCGATCACCACCGGCATGTTCAGCGGCGTGTAAACCGGCCAGCATTCGGTCGGCCAGTTGCCCCTTGGCATCCCGATAGGCGGCCATCATCTCGTCGAGCACCTCGGACCGGGCCAGGATATTTCCCTGGCAACTCACCCCATCATCCACGAGGTGGCCGGCCCATGGTTGGCATTCTCCACCGGTGTGTGCCGCGGGCACACCGGTGGCATCGACAAGCGCGACCTGCCGGCCCGCGGGGTGGTCGTCGGCATCCAGAAGTTGACGCAATACGTTCGCTGCCTGGCACCCTTCGGCGAGATGCTCGAGAGCCCTCGGGCCGAAGGCGGGGTTGGCGCGCGCCTGTGTGGCCACCGCACCCACGCCTGCGCGTGCCCAGGGAACAATCCAACCGGAGGCGAGAAAGCGAGAGGCGACCCCGACGCCCCACTGCCCGTCATCCGGGTCATGTGCCACGATAGAATAGGTCCCAATGTTTTCACGGGTACTGTCACTGTACACGACAACACTGCCTTTCCCGATACACTCAGTCTTCTGCCATCTGCGTCGCTGGATGCATCGCGGGCTTATGGGCCGGCATGAAACGGGTATAGACCACGACGATGAGCGTGAGAGCGGCCCCCATGATGAACGTCGCCCGGTAGTTCACGACATCCCACAGGATGCCGCCCACGATCGGAACGATCAACCCGAGAATATGGTTTATGGTGCTGCCCAGGGCGAGGCTGGACGCCATGTCGGGGGGCCGCGCAATGTCGTCGAGGTGTACGCTGATGGCCACCTCCATGGATGCGACCAGGGCATCGATGCAATACGCGATGTAGAGGATCCCAAGCACGGGTACGAACGCGTACACCAACGCGGTACCGGTAGCCACCGCATAGCCCCATCGAATGGTCACGGCGGTGCCGAAACGATCGACGACGCGCCCGATGGCCGGGCGCACGTACATGCCCAGGGCATGACTGACGCCCATGAGGATGGCAGTCGTCTGCACGTTCATCCCATATTCTCGAACCATGAGAAAGACCGCGAAGGTGAAGAAGATGTGTCTTTGTGATGCCGTGAGCAGGCGAAGCACATAGTATGACATGTATTCTCGCCGATAGACGAAGCGATCGACGCGCGGCCTATTCTTCTCCGCGGTGCCGGCGCGCATGAGCATCAGGACGCCACCCGCCAGCGCGAGGATTGCCGCACCCCAGAAGATGGTGCGGTAGTAAGCGACATCGGCCGTGAGTTCGGCGATGCCGAACACCAATCCGACTGCCAGCAGGGAAGCCGCCGCCTGGGCACCGGAGAACTGTCCCATGCGCCGGCCCTTCTCCCCCGCTTTTGACAGGGATAGCACCATGGCTGCCTGCACCGGACCGAGCACGTGAAAACCGATGGAAAGGATCACGACGGCCAAGAGGAGCCCGGACAGATCACCGACGATTCCAAAGAGGAATAACCCGACTGCAACCACCAGCCCGCTCAACCCGACGACCACGGATTGGCGCAAGAAGGCGATGGATGCGATCAAGATCACCGTGAACAACCCGGGAACTTCACGGATCGATCCGGCCAGCCCGACCTCCGAGGGCAAAAGGCCGAGGATATCGTGGGCGAAGTTATTGAAGGTCGTCCGCTGCAGACCCAAGGCGAGCTGAATGAGAAATACCGCAAGGAAGAGGACGAGGAGATCGCTACGCATCTCCCCCATCATCCGGGCGAACCAGCGACCGCTTTTCGACGACACCCGTTTCCATCTCCCATCGACGCACCATACATGCGTGCGCGAAATCTGTGTCAATAACGCCGCTGAAGCCCCAGCCGGGGCCCGAGACGAGTCAGCAACAGGTGGAGCATTCCCCCAAGGCCTGCCACGGAGATGGTCTGCCCGAAAAGAATCTGTCCCACAAATACAAGGTAGGGAATGCCAAACAAAAAGGATAGGTATGCGCTCACGCCAAATGCATTCAACAGGATCGGTGGCATGACCCCGGGCAAGAATCGACCCAGCCGGTGCGTCAACCATGCGGCGACGAGGGTGATGAAGCTGCCCCCGAATACGTCCCACGGTCCGAGTCCCCCGAGCAGGTTGGCGAAGAAGCATCCCAGGAAGAGCCCCGGGACCGCGGCCGCTTCGAACAAGGGTAGAATGGCCAGCGCTTCCGCCACGCGGACCTGGCCCGGGCCGAAGGAAATCGGGCGGAAGACATATACCAGTACGACGTAAAGTGCCGCGATCAGGGAGGCCCGGACCAAGTAGCGCGTTCCCGCGTTTCTCAAGACTCCTCCTCCTCGCCTGCTGCGGCATCCTTGGTGTCATCACGTTCGGCACGATACTGCGAACGGGTGAGGAGCACCTCGCGGGGTTTGGATCCCTGGTACGGACCCACAACACCCATGTTCTCCATGGTATCCATCAATCGTCCGGCACGCGTGTAGCCGACGCGAAGCCGGCGTTGCAGCATCGAGACGGACGCCTCACCCGCCTCGAGCACGACCTCGACCGCCTCATCGAGCTTGGGATCGCTCGCATCACCGGAGTCGGCCGACCCGCCCTCCGAATCGGCCGCTTCCGCGGCTTCGATCACCTCGCTTCGATACTCGGGATCCTCCTGTTGACGTGCATAGTCGAGCAGGCGTTCGAGGTCATCATCCGACAGGAAGCTGCCCTGGGCCCGGATGGCCCGATCTCGTCCCACCGGGGAGAACAACATGTCTCCGTGTCCCAGCAGTTTCTCGGCACCACCGGCATCGAGGATGGTACGCGAGTCGGCGGAGGAGGATACGGCGAAAGCAACCCGCGACGGGATATTGGCCTTTATGACACCGGTGATCACGTCTACCGACGGACGCTGCGTGGCGACCACGAGGTGAATACCGGCGGCTCGCGCCATCTGGGCGAGCCGTTGTATGGCATCCTCGACGTCCACCCGGGCCACCATCATCAGGTCCGCGAGCTCGTCGATGATGATCACGATGCGGGGAATGGTAGGTTCGCCGCGATCGCGCGCGCGACGATTGTACGCGGGAAGATCGCGCACACCCCGCTCGGCGAAGTGTCGATAGCGTCGCTCCATCTCCTTGACCGCCCAGGTCAAACAACCCGCAGCCTTCTTGGCGTCGGTGACCACCGGCGCCAAAAGATGTGGCAATCCGTCGTAGGTCATGAACTCGACCACCTTGGGATCGATCAACAAAAGCTTTACCTGGTCGGGTCTTGCGCGCATGAGGATGCTGGCGATGACACAGCGAATGGATATGCTCTTACCAGAACCGGTTGCGCCGGCGATGAGCACATGCAACAGGTCCTCGAGGCTTACCACGAGTGGCCGTCCGGTGATGTCAGCCCCGAGGGCGACACTGAGAAGGCTTTCGTGTTCCAAAAACTCGCGACTTTCCACGATCTCGCGGAGCGTAACCGAGGCCACCTCGCTGTTGGGGACCTCGATACCGACCGCGGACTTGCCCGGGACCGGCGCCACCACGCGCACCCCGGTGGTCGCCATACTGAGGGCGATATCGTCGGCAAGGGATACGATCTGGGAAACCTTTACGCCCGGCCCAGGATGAATGTCAAACCGCGTAACGGTAGGCCCGTGGCTGATCTCGAGGACGCGGGCTCGGATCCCGAAGTCCTTCAACGTGGATTCGAGCAACCTCGCCTTGCGGTTCAATTCACTACGCGTATTGTCACCCAATTCCCGTCCCCCGCTTCCGCGGCTGATTAGGGTGGCCGGGGGTAGTCGATATTTCGTGGAAGAAGGCGTCTCGCGGGCTTCCGCACCGACGGGCAGCGTGTCCTCGCTTTTGGTCGCGGTACCCGCCGACGGCGCGGGCTTTGCAGTACCGGTGCGGCCCGCCTTATCGCCGTTGGTTTTCGCGGTCGTCGATGGACGGGACGCCTCATCATCTCGCCCCGGTTCCTCTTCACCCCGGGTTGTATCCCCGGGGTACGTACGGATGGCCACCTCGCGCGTAGCGTCGGAGGCGTCCCGGCCTCCTCGCTTGCGGGACACACCCGTTGTTGCAGCTTGACTCTCTCCCCGCCTGGAATCGCCCACTCCGCCCGTGACGCGCGCGAGCAAGCCTTTCGCGGTCTCCAGGGTGGCGGCGCCGATGCGCATCCCGGGTACATTGACGAGAAGGAGCGCGGCCACCAGCGCACCCGAGAATAGGATAACCGACCGCCCCACGGGCCCAAAAGCCGCCGTCAGGGCCCATGCCAGGCCGGCACCCACGTAGCCACCCCCATCCCGCACGAGATCGAGGGTGAAAGGGGGCTGGCTGCTCCGGGCCACCTGGTAGAAAACGGCGGCCACCAACCCACCCAGCGCCAACCCCCCGACGCGCGGTAGTAGCCGATCCGCCGCGACGTTCATGACCCACGCGAGGCCCGTCACCGTCACCAGTACCGGCAAGACCCAGGCCGCACGCCCCAGGGCGGTGGTCATGAGCAAGCGCAGTGCTTCTCCGATGAATCCCGGCGCGGGATGATATAGGGCCAGGAACAACAGCGCGCTCAACGCCAGGGTAATCAGTCCCTGGATCTCCGTCCGCACACCCCGATCTACGTTCCAGTTGTCGGATCCTTTGGCCTTTTGCCCCTTGCCCTTTTTCCGGGCTGCCATGCAATCCCTCCACGCTTCGGCACTCTTTCGTCAGCTGATCGGTTTCGTATCCTCGCTATTGCCTGGACTTTTTGAACAACAGGAAGTCCTCGGGATCGACGACGCGAACGTTCAGGCCGGTCTCCCGCGCAGCCGGCTCACCCTTGGCCGTGGTGATGATGGTACCACCATCCCCGTACACGATTCCATGCGCCATCACGATGCGTCCACCCACGATCGTCATCACGGGCACGCCCAGGTCCTCGTCGACCACGGTGATGTCGGCGTCCGCGCCCTCACCGAGATGACCCTTGGTCGCCAGCCCTAGCATGCGCGCACCAGCTGTCGACGTCTTGAGAACGAATTCATCCAGGCTGAGGGCACCATAGCGCACGAGGGCCAGTCCATGTTCAACGGCCACGTTACGCGGGATCCCGCCACCATCGGTCGAGATGGCATCAACGACGAATTCTCCCGATGCGTCCTTTCGGGTGGCACACAGGAAGCTGGCCTCCGGCTTGTTCACCGGGAAACTCATCGAGACATCGGTATCCCGATCCTCCCATACGGACACGCCACGGCTTCCAGTCACCAGGACGGTATAACCACCCTCCTCGATCTGGACCTGTCCGTATCCATCGGCAATCGCCGCGCGCAGACCCGCGCGATCCGGTGCGTAGCCGGCCATCTTGAGGCAATTACGGGTGACATGGCTCGTGGGAGCACCGTCGTCACCAATCTTACCCCCGGTCCCATTAATGATGGAGAGATAAGACTCCGAGACCAGGTTCCTCTTTCCTTCGAGTGCACCCAGTCCCTCCAAGGCCTCCCGGACGGGATCATCGGTAATTCCCCTGAGGTAACTGTTCACGTGCGCAACGTGTAGACAATTCGAACCCGCGAGGGCGACGGCTTCCAGTAACCCGCGCAGGTGACTGCCCGTTTCCGTGCTCCCGACGTGGAAGGCAACGTATGCGTGAACTTCATTGGCCAGGGCGATGAATTTCTCCGTCGCGGCGGGGCTGGATGGATTGTGGCCACCGATCAACTTGATACCTATCGATCCCTCGGTTAACGCCTTTTCGATCAGGCGCAATCCCTCTTCCCGGCCTGGTGGTGCATCGGGATATGCCGGCATAGTTCTGAGGGCGGCGATATTGAGTCCCGCACCACTTGAGGGCATGGCGGTCAGCACGTCCCCGCCATCGGCCATATCCAGTGCCGTACATATCCCGGCGCGGGCCATCATGCGATGGGCTGGACCCCGGATATGTACGTGGGTATCAATGACTCCGGGAAGGGCCGTCAATCCCTCGAGATCTACAACCTGGGCGGCCTCTGCGGCGGGGAGGTCTTCCCCGATTTCAACCACTTTTCCGCCGGAGACACCGATGTCGACGATATCATCCCTGGCGTGCGTGGGGTCGACGATGCGGCCCCAACGAAAAAGGACGTCATATTTCACTTCGCCACTTCCTTCCCCCTGCCGGCCACAGTGGCCGGACATCGGCATTCTCCTTCTCTTCCCCGTATCGCCGCGCTTTCCTGCACTTTCTTATCCCGCGAGGCTGCGGAAAATGTACACGATCATCCCGATTCCCCACAGGTATACCCCAAAGTGAAAAAGCGATCCCAGCCGCACCTTGGCTTGCACCCAACCGATGGCGGCATATCCCAGTAACGCCGCCACCATGATGCCGGCGACGATGGCCGTGGCTTGGGGGCCGCCGCGGAATACCGAGGCGGCGTAAATCCCGCTCGAAACGCAGTCTACGAATATCATCGGCAAAAGCAGGATGAAAGCATAACGGACCGCCTCCGCGTGGGTGAGGCCCACGAACATGCCGACCACGAGCAGGAGACCCACCCGAGAGAGCCCCGGGATCGTGCCGAGCCCCCCCAGCAGCCCGAGCAAGATGGCGGCACCAATCGAGATGAAGCGGCGTCCGGGGCGAGGCCAGCGCGACGCCCATAACACTCCCCCCATCGCAACCAGGGTCCAAGATAACGTGTCGGGCCGACCATCAAACATCGGTGTTCGGGTCGCAACCAGCTGCGCGGCACCCAGGCCCACAAACGCTGCGATCACGAGCGTGAGGGCGCGGTGGAACGGGGGGTAGATCATGAGGCGTTTGCGCGCGTGGTCGCCGCGGACGATGACCCACAACCCCCGAAGTAGTGCCTCGAGGGATCGCCATATCTCCCGTCCGAAGCGCGCGATAATGGCCAGCATGATCCCGGCGGACGCGGCCGCCTGCAAATACCCCGGGCCCAATGCCGGTTCGACGGCGCGTCCGATCACGGCCATGTGGCCACCCCCGCTCACGGGAAGCAAGGTGGCGATACTCCAAAGAGCGGCAAGCAACACCAGTTGCAAGACCTCCACGCGCTCTCACCCCGGTGCGACCGCAACACGGGTGCCGTCTTTCGACCCGGTCACGAAATCGCGTCTAGTGTTTGCCGCCCTCGCCATCGTCATCGGGCACCTCGAGGATGACGGGTACGATGATCGGGCGGCGGTGCAACCGTTCGTAGATGAAACTCGAGAGACTGTTTCGCAGATTGCGCTTGGCCTGCTTCACATCCTTGATGAGACCGTCGTTTCGCCGGAGCCAATTACAGACCGCCCCGCGCACCTCGTCGAGTAGTTCCTCGGATTCCTTGACATAGACGAATCCCCGGGTAATGACCTCCGGTCCGGAGATCACCTTGCGCGTATCGCGGTCCACCACGCAGACGACGGAAACCACGCCGTGCTGGGACAATTGCTCCCGATCGCGCAGTACCATGCGGCCGACATCCCCAACACCAAGTCCATCCACCAGCATCTCCTTAGACCCCACCGGGCCGGAGATGTTCACCCCACCGGGCGAGAACTCGACCATGTCGCCGTTTTCCACCATGAGGATCTTGTCGTCTTCGTAGTGCAACGCGCGAGCCAGTTCCGCGTATGCCATCATGTGGCGATACTCCCCGTGCACGGGTATCGTGTATTCCGGCCGGGTCAGGTTAAGCATCATCTTGATTTCTTCGCGGCTGGCGTGCCCGGAGACGTGTACCCCGGACTGTGCGCCGTAGATGACCTTGGCGCCGAGTCGAGATAGGTTGTCTACGGTGCGAAACACGAGCTTCTCATTTCCGGGAACGGGATTCGCCGCGATGACGACCGTATCCCCGTGGCGGATCTTGATCCTGCGATCATCCCCCCGTGACATCCTTGTAAGCGCGCTCATGGGCTCACCCTGCGTCCCGGTCGTGATGATGGCAATGTCCTCGTCCGGAATGCTCCGTGTCGCCTCGACATCGACCAGGACGCCCTCGGGGGCCGACAGATAACCCATGTCGAGCGCCACCTCGACGCTGTTCTCCATGCTACGGCCCATCACGGCCACGCGCCGCCCGAAGCGCTGGGCGACCTCGATTACCTGCTGCAACCGCGGGATATTTGATGCGAAGGTGGCAACCATGATTCGGCCCTGTGCATCGCGAAAGATTTCCTCGAGGCGCTGTCCCACGAGGCGTTCGCTCCCGGTGAAACCCTCCACCTCTGCATTTGTACTATCACAGATGAGGCATCGCACGCCGCGATCTCCGACGGAGGCCAGGGTGAAGTAGTCGGTGACCTCTCCATCGGCGGGCGTTTGGTCGAACTTGAAGTCACCGGAGTGGACCATGAGCCCCGCCGGCGTTTCGATCGCGAGTCCCATGGCATCGGCAATACTGTGACTGACGCGGAAGAACTCCACGGTGAAATCCTCGGTTTCGATGCGGTCACGCGGTACCACCTTCCGCGACCCCGCGGGGAGACGTAAACCGGCTTCCTCCAGCTTGCGCCGTACCAGTCCCAAGGCCAGCCCAGGACCGTATACGGGCACCGTGATTTCCTTGAGCAAAAAGGGCAGTGAGCCGATATGGTCCTCGTGTCCATGCGTGAGGAAGATACCAGTAACCTTCTCGCGAATCTCCAGCAGGTAGGTGAAATCGGGAATGACGATATCGACGCCCAGCATCTCCTCCTCGGGAAACGCGAGGCCAACATCGACGACGATCGCCTCATTTTCGGATTCCCACACCAACAGTGTCTTGCCGATTTCCGCCATCCCCCCCAGGGGAATCAGACGGACATGCCCATCCGCATTATTTGCACTCCTATTCACAAGATCCACCTCTCACGACGGCTTTACGCCGTCATATATAGAATTCGCTCTCAACCCGGGAGAGCGTTACGTTCATCACAAAAACCACGCCACTCGGACACGTTTCTGCTCCTGCGTTGCAACGGCCGCAAAGGCTCGGCCACGATTAAGTACCATTATAATCCGAGCGGGATGGACCGGGAAAGTTCCATGACCAGCAACCGCAATCGGACCACGTCCGAGCGCGCTCGCAGGATGCAACGTACCACATCAACCCCGGGATTCCCATGGGGTCGGGCACGCTCCATCGCATTACCCCAAGAAAAACCCGCCGACGGTGCGGCGGGTTACTTTCGGTAGGCGACCCCGGCAGATGCCGAATCTTCTGGCCGGACCCTGCACGGGTTCGCTATCTCGCCCCGATTCGCATCAAATCAGCGGCGACGACGATCGTTGCGTCCCCTACCTCGTGACTCTTCGCGACGCTTCGCACGTTCCTGCTTCTGCTCGGGCGTCAACTCCGTCCTGGGCTGGCGATTCTCCTTCTCCTCGACGGCTTCTCGGCCCATTTCCTTGATGCAGGCTTCGCGGGAAAGATTGAGGCGATCCATTTTGTCGACCTCAACCAACTTGACCATAATTTCGTCACCGACGGTCACGACATCCTCGGGAGCATCCACGTATTCGGTGTCCAACTTGGAGACGTGGACCAGTCCATCCTGGTTGGGCAGGATCTCGACGAAAGCCCCCAGGTTCTCCACGATGCGCTTGACCGTACCCCGGTAGACCTTCCCGACTTCCACATCTTCGGTAAGCCCGCGGATCTTCTCGAGGGCACCCTCGATGCCCTCGGCATCGTCCGAGGCCACGTACACCGTACCGTCGTCCTCGATGTCGACCTGCACGCCGAAATCTTCGACGATGCTGTTGATCATCTTCCCGCCGGGACCAATCACGTAACGGATCTTCTCCGGGTTGATCTTCAAGGTCACGATGCGTGGTGCGTAGCGCGACATCTCCCGTCGCGGCTCGGCGATGACCTCTATCATCTTGTCGAGGATATGCAATCGCCCGGTCTTCGCCTGCGCCAGGGCTTCCTCGAGAATGGACCGATCGACCCCGCGGATTTTTATGTCCATCTGCAGGGCGGTAATCCCATGTCGGGTACCGGCAACCTTGAAGTCCATGTCCCCGAGGTGGTCCTCGATGCCCTGGATATCGGACAGTACCGCGTACTTCTCACCCTCCTTGATAAGTCCCATCGCGATGCCCGCCACGGGCGAGCGAATGTCTACTCCCGCATCCATGAGAGCCAGGGTGCTCGCACAAACACTCGCCATGGAGGTCGACCCATTCGATGCGAGGGCCTCCGAGACGAGGCGTAGCGTATAGGGGAATGCGTCCTCGGGCGGGATGACGGGTCGAAGTGCGCGCTCGGCGAGCGCGCCGTGCCCGATCTCTCGCCGGCTCGGCATCCGCATGAAGCGCGACTCCCCGGTGCTATACGGCGGGAAATTGTAGTGGTGTAGATAACGCTTATGCTCCTCGGTATGACCGATACTATCGATCATCTGGCGGTCGCCCACAGTGCCGAGGGCGAGTACCGTCAGGACCTGCGTCTCACCACGGTTGAACAGCCCACTTCCGTGCACACGCGGCAGGAAGCCGACCTCGCAGCTTATGTCGCGAATCTCGTCGGGCCTACGGCCGTCGGGACGCTGCCCGCGATCGACAACGGCACGACGCATCTCCTCTTTCTCGATCTGGCGCAGCACCTGGTCGATGGCCCATACCTCGTCCGCGAACTCCTCGTCGAGATCCTCGTGTACCTCGGAGAAGATATCGGCGCGCAATGACTCGCGGTCCTCCTTGTCCTCGGCGAAGAGGAAGTCGCGAACCCGGGAGCCCACGGTGCGGCGAACCGAGGCTTCAACCTCAGCGGAAATCGACTTAAGGAAGGGGTCTCCCGCATCCTCTGCGAGATCCTGGACGATCTCATTTTGCAGTGCATTGATCCGTTGAATCTCCCGGTGGGCCATCTCGATACCCTCGATAACGTCCGACTCGTCGACCTCGTCCGCACCGGCTTCTACCATGACGACGGCATCCTCGGTCCCCGCCACGACCAGGTCGAGCTTGCTGTTTTCGAACTGCTCACGGTTGGGGTTGAGTACCAGTTCGCCATCTGTCAGGCCGATCCGCACGGCAGCCACCGGGTCGTTAAGCGGTATCCAGGACGTATTCAGTGCCATCGAGGCCGCGGTAATACCCAGGACCTCGGGGGGACAATCGGGATCGTACGACAACACGGTGATGACGACCTGGACATCGTTGCGATATCCATCGGGAAACAGTGGTCGGAATGGGCGATCGATAAGGCGACAGGCCAGGGTTGCCTGATCCGTTGGCTTCCCCTCGCGCCGGAAGAAGCTACCGGGAATGCGGCCTACCGCATATTGGCGCTCTTCGTAGTCTACGCGGAAGGGAAGAAAGTCGAGGTCCTCGCGGGGCTGATCAGTGGCGGCGGCCGTGGCGAGAATTACCGTATCCCCCCACTGGGCGCAGACCGAGCCCGCGGCTAGCTGGGCCAACCGACCAAACTCAAAGTGCATGGACTTCCCTTCGGTCTCAAGGGTGTAGGTTTTTCGTTCGTGCAAGGTGAATCCTCCAATTCGAAATCTATACGTGGCCGGCGACTGCGATTATCGGCGCAGTCCGAGTCGACCGATGACATCGTAATACCTGGATGCGTCCTTTTTGCGCAGGTAGTCCAGCAGACTCCGCCTCTGGCCGACCATCTTCAATAGGCCACGGCGGGAATGGTGGTCCTTGGGATGCGCACGTAGGTGTTCGGTGAGTTGCTTGATTCGCATGGTGAGGATGGCGACTTGGACCTCCGGAGAGCCGGTGTCTCCCTCGTGCTGCTTGAACGCTTCGATGACCTGCTGCTTGGTATCCATCTCTTGAGACATGCTCTTACAACCTCCTGTGTTTGATTGATCCCCGACAACCGAGTCTACCGCTGGAGGGAACGCGCATAGCCCGGTCGCGGTTCTTCCCGAGTACCTTCTCTATCAGCAAATTTTAGCACAAGCGTGAACGAGAGCGCAAATTACCGGGATGCGTGGTGTTTCCCCGCGCGAGGGCACGCTCAATGTCCCCCTCGATCGCCCTTACGAGTTGATCGGGGTTTTCGAAACGTGTTAGATCGCGAATCCTCTCGCGCAGGCCCACGGCGAGTTGCTGGCCGTAGAGGTCGGCTGAGTGACTCGGAACGTGGACCTCCACAGCCCGGGCACCTCCTTCACCAGGGCCAAATGTTGGGCTGCTCCCAATGCTCGCGACCCCCCGGAGCACCCCGCTCAGCCCCTCCCCGGCAACATCGACGGCGTAAACGCCCGATGGCGGGTGTAATAAGTGCGGGTGCGTACGTACGTTGGCGGTGGGGATCCCGATTTCGGTACCACGTCCATCACCGGGGATGACCACTCCATCGAGCACATGGGGACGCCCGAGCATTCGTTCGGCACCCGGGAGGTCACCCTTGCCGATACGCTCGCGAATGTTGGTACTCGACACCATGGCACCATCAAAATGAACGGGCGGCAGCACGTGGACGGAAAATCCCGCCCTGCTCCCCATCCCTTCCAAGGTGCGGGGATTGCCGCCTCCCCGGTGCCCGTAGGTAAAATTGTAACCGATGCATATCTCCGTGACGGCCATCCCTTCAACCAGGATATCCCGCACGAACTGCTCGGGTGACATTTTTGCGAGTGTGCCGCCAAAATGGAGGGTTACCAGGTGGTCAACTCCAGCCTCTGCGAGATGCAGTGCCCTGCGTGCGGGCGTGGTAAGCATGGAGGATTCGTGTCGAAGACCGAGCGTGACCCCGGGCAGGGGCCAGAACGTCAACCCGACGACGTCCGCGCCGAGGAGGTCGGCCCGTTCGCGGGCAAGGTCAACCAATCGCCTGTGGGCGACGTGGACACCATCGAATCCCCCCAGCGCGACGACAATGGGACGATCCCGGCGTCTTCGCGCATACTGCGGATAGCCGAATATCCTCAAGGCGCGTCACTCCCCGGGTCCCCAGGGCGCATCAGCACGCGCAAAAGCCTCGGGCGCGCGGTAAGCGATCCTTCGGCGACGGCGACAAGCTGCCCCGAGGGATCAAGCAAGCGAACCCGGCCACCAGAGGGAATCTCGATGGTATCGGGTAGGCCACCGTGCACCACGTTGCGCACATCAGCGGGTTGCAAACGTACCGCCGGGAGAAAGGCCAATGCTTCCGACGGCGGCAAAAGGCGCGGTGGGTTTTCGTCATTGATCAGCTGCGCATCGGAGGCACAGAAGGGCCCCACGGAGGAGCGGACGAGAAACGACATGTGTCCCCTACTCCCGAGGGATCGGGCAATATCGGTAACGAGGGTACGGATGTAAGTGCCCGAGGAACACCGGATGCGAAGCAGTGCCCGCGGAAGTGGATCGGGGCGCCAATCCAACAACTCCAAACGATACACCGACACCGTGCGCGAGCGGCGGGATACCTCTTCACCACGTCGCGCCAGCCGGTGCAATGGCTGTCCCCGGTGCTTGATGGCGGACGTCATAGGCGGGACCTGTTCGATTTCCCCTTCGAACCGCGGCAGCACCCTGGTAAGCGAGCGCACACCACTCGGAAGTCGATCCGTGGCCTCGACTACGCGCCCGAAGGCATCGCCAGAATCCGTTTCGACGCCGAAGGCGAGTTCTGCCACGTACACTTTATCGAGTGCCATCAGGAAATCCTGTAGCCGCGTGCAACGACCCATCAAAACCAGCAGCACCCCACCGGCGGCTGGATCCAGGGTGCCGGCATGTCCCGCCTTTTTCTCCCTGGCCGCGCGGCGCACTGCCTCTGCTGTCTCGCGGGAGCTCGGGCCCGGTAACTTGAAGGCGTTGACCAGGCCGCCCACTGAATCCTTCACGCGCGATCCCCCAGCAAGCTTCGGATACGTGCCAATAGGATCGTCCGGGCCCGTTCCGCCGGCATATCCAGCGTACATCCCGATGCACGATCATGGCCGCCGCCGCCGAACTCGGCGGCCAGGGCACCCACGTCGATCCGCCCGCGCGAGCGAAAGCTGACCCGCGCGGGGCCGGCACCGATGCATGTGATCACCATGGCTACTTCTACACCGTCGAGGGCGCGAAGGTGGTTGATAATCCCCTCGGTCTCTTCCTGGCTCGCGCCAGCCCGTCGAAATGCCTCGTCATCCAAGATCACCCAGGTGACCCTTCCGTCTTCATCCACCCTCATCGCGGTCAGGGCGACACCCAAGAGCCGAAGCTCCCCCTCGGTCCGATGTTCATTTACGCGGGCGTGAATCCAATCGGGTGACGCACCGCACTCCACCATGCGGCCGGCGACGTAGAGGGCACAAGAAGTAGTGTTGGCGTAGGCGAAGAAGCCCGTATCGGTGGCGAGACCCGTATACAGGCACGAGGCGATGAACGGAGTCGGGACCAGCGAAAGTTCATCGAACCAGCGCATGAGCATCTGGGCTGTCGCCGCTGCGCCGGGGTCGGACCAGAGCCAATCGGCGCGACTATCGGCGTTGCGGTGGTGATCGATCGCGTAGATGCGCGTGTGTGCATCGATCAGGTCGGCGGAGCGGCCGACCCGATCCGTACTGCTTCCATCTACGAGCAGGAGCAGATCGAAATCGACCTCCACCTCTCCCGGATCGAGGATGGCCCGGTCCCCTTCGGAGAGGAAGTGATACTTGCGCGGAATCGGGTCAGCCGTCGTCACATAGGCGCTGGCGCCAAGGGCTTCGACCGCCCATGCAGCCGCCAGGGCCGAGCCCACGCTATCACCATCGGGCGAAAGGTGCAGCGGGACCAGTACCCGACGGGCATCACGAATCGCTTGCGAAAGCGCAGGCTCGGGTCCGCTCACGGGCATTCCTCCCGGGGATCCTCCACGTCATGCTCCTCCTCGTGGATGTTTCGCAGTAGTTCTTCGATGCGCTCGGCCTTCTCGGTCGTGCGGTCCAGTTCGAATACGATCTCGGGGACGTACTTAAACCGCGTCCGTTTACCGAGCTCCCGCTTGATGTGCCCGGTCGCGTGCTGCAGTGCCTCCATCGCCTCCCACCGCTGCGATTCGTCTCCCAGGACCCGCACGAACACCTTGGCGTGGCCAAGATCCGGCGACAGGTCCACCGCCACGACGCACGCCATACCCACGCGGGGATCCTTGAGCTCACCGGCGACGATGCGACCGACGACGCGCTTGATTTCCTCCGACATCTTCCGTACGAAGTCTTGTCCGGCCATCATTATCACCCGTCCAGACCGATACCGCCGGCATACGCTAGACGCGCGGTACCTCTTCGATCGTGTAGGCCTCGATTTCGTCTCCCACGTGAATGTCGTTGTAATTCTCGATCCCCAGGCCGCATTCGTAACCGGACGCGACTTCCCGGGCATCATCTTTAAAACGCTTCAGCGACGCGACCTCGCCATCGTGGATTACCCGTCCTTCGCGGAGCAGGCGTACCCGCGCATTGCGGCGCATCACGCCGTCGGTCACGTATAGGCCGGCAACGTTCCCCGCACTCGGGACGCGGAACACCTCGCGCACCTCCGCGCGGCCCAGGACGACTTCCCGTTGCTCGGGATCGAGCAGGCCCTTGGCGGCCTTGTCGACATCGTCAAGCATCTCGTAGATGACGCGGTACGTCCGGACGTCCACGCCGATCTTATCGGCCGATCGTTGTGCCCCACCGGTCGGTCGCACGTTGAAGCCGAGGACAACGGCATCGGATGCAGACGCGAGCATGATGTCCGACTCGTTGATGGCCCCTACGCCACCGTGAATCACGCTGACGTTCACCTCATCATCGCTCAGCTGTTGTAGCGCGGTGGAGGCGGCGTCGAGCGATCCGTGTACATCGGCCTTGAGAATGAGGCGAAGTTCGCGGTACTCGTCCTCGCTACGGTAGAAATCTTCGAGCGACTTCGGCGTTGCTTGTAGTTCCGTCTGGCGTTCCATGTTTTGCAGTTCCCCGGCCAGGCTCTTCGCCTCCGAGTCATCCGCAAGGGACACGAACACGTCACCGGAATCGGGTACTCCACTCAAGCCAAGGACCTCGACCGGAGTGGACGGACCGGCTTCTTCCAGGGCCGCGCCACGATCATCGAACATCGCCCGCACCCGTCCCGCGTGCACTCCGGCCACGAACGCATCACCCCGGTGCAGCGTACCACCCTGAACCAGAAGGGTCGCGACGGATCCGCGAGCCTTGTCGAGTTCCGATTCGATCACCAGTCCGTGGGCCCGCTTGTCGGGATCTGCCGTGAGTTCTTCAATTTCGGCGAGTAGGTTAATCATCTCCAGGAGTTCGTCCACGTTCTCGCCCTCGAGGGCAGAAATATCCACGTAGATCGTCTCGCCACCCCAGTCCTCGGGCACGAGCTCGTGGGCCATCAATTCCTGGCGAATCCGGTCCGGCTGTGCCCGGGGAAGGTCGACCTTGTTCACGGCAACCACGATGGGAACACCAGCCGCCTGGGCGTGATCGATGGCCTCCCGCGTTTGCGGCATCACGCCGTCATCCGCGGCCACGACCAGGACCACGATATCCGTCGCGCGCGCACCCCGGGCCCGCATTGTGGTGAAGGCTTCGTGCCCCGGCGTGTCGAGAAATACGATCCTCTTGCCTTCGAACTCGATAGTGGAGGCCCCGATGTGCTGTGTGATGCCCCCGGACTCCTGTTCCGTCACCCGTGTCTTGCGAATGGTGTCGAGCAGTGTCGTCTTGCCATGGTCGACGTGGCCCATGACGGTGACCACCGGTGCACGGGGCAGTAGGTTATCGGGATTATCGTCTTCGATCCGTTCCGCCAACACACGGCGATGGGGATACCGTGCATCCTCGGCGTCCTCATCGGACTGCACTTCAAAATCGGCCCCGAGCTCCCGGGCGATGAGTGCCTGGCTTTCTAGGTCCAGCTCCTGGTTGATGTTGGCCATGATACCCATCCCGACGAGATGCTGCATGAGCTCGAGAGGACCCACGTTCAACTTCTCCGCCAACTGCGATACGCTGAGCGGGCCTGAGAGCACGACTTTCTCCACGCGTGCCCGGAAGGACCTGTCCTTGCGGCGATCCCGGCGACCCCGAGAACGCCGCTTCTCGGCGGCTTCGGTACCGGACGGCTTGCGTTTGCGAGTCGTCTTGGGAGTGGCTTCTTCCTCTTCCTCCGCCTCCGGCTCCGCCTCTGCTTCGGCGGTTTCGACGGCAGCCGGAGCCCCAGATTCTTCTTCCGCAGGCGTCGCATCCGGGACCTGCGTGTCAACGGCGTCTTCGGATTCTTCCGTGACCAAATTCCTGATGCGCTCCGCCACCTGCGGGTTAATGGTCGACATGTGATTGCTGACATCCAGACCCAGCTCATCCTGTAGCAGGGTCAGGACCTCCTTGCTCTGAATATCGAGTTCCCGCGCCAACTCATACACGCGAATATTTCGCGCCAAGATCCCTCACCTCCGGACTTCCCCTGTATCGTTATCGATTGAATCCTCGATCCTCTCGCGTAACTCATCACGGGCTTGGGGACTGAGCACATCCATGCGCAGCGCATGCGCGATCTTGTTTCGCGAAAGGCCCGCGGTGATACACGACTCGGTGGGACATACGTAGCAGCCCCGGCCGGCCATTTTCCCGCGCGCATCGATCTCGAGGTTTCCCTCTTCAGCGGTCCGCACAATCCGTACCATGTCCCGTTTTGCCTTTCGCTCACCGCAACCCACACAGCGTCGCAACGGTACCTTCTTCGCCACCATGCTCATACACCCCATTCCCGCGGGATATGCCCGTCACTCCTTGTCCTTGTCTTCGTTTTCGCGCTCCCCTTCGTCATCGGGGCTGGCGTCTTGTCCCCCGGTCTCCTCGGGCTCATCGCCTGGATCCTCTTCGCCCTGGTCATCGGTGGTCTCATCGGAATCACGCCGGCCGCCGGAAAAGAGGCGGCGCACCTCGGACTCCTCATCCTCCTCCTGGTGATTCTCTCCAGACAGGCGATCGATGAGCGTGCTGGGCCGATCGTCTTCCGCATCTTCACGTCGCAGGAAGAACTCCGGTACGCGGACTTCTCCGCGATCGGTCTGCACCTTGACCCCTTCTTCCTCCTCGCCCCGTTCACGGGCTTCCGAAACGCTCTCGATGTCGATCTTCCAACCCGTGAGTCGGGCGGCAAGCCGGGCGTTTTGCCCCGCCTTGCCGATGGCGAGGGAGAGTTGGTCATCGGGAACCGTTACGCGCGCCACGCGCGTGTCCTCGTCGAGGTGAACGCGGGCAACCTTCGCCGGGCTGAGCGAATTGGCCACGTATTCTTCCTCCAGCGGCGACCAGCGCACGATGTCGACCTTCTCCCCGCGAATCTCGCGGACGACGTTTTGAATGCGGATGCCTCGTTGGCCGACGCATGCGCCGACCGGATCGATATTTGGGTCCCCCGAGCGGACCGCCACCTTGGAGCGGGCCCCCGCTTCGCGCACGATGTCCACGATTTCGACGTCGCCCTCGTGGACTTCGGGGACCTCCAGCTCCATGAGGCGCTTGACCAGCTGAGGATGCGAGCGTGACAGCACGATCTGGGGTCCCTTGGTGGTCTTGCTGACCTCGGCGATGTACAGCTTGATGCGGTCGCCTTCGCGCACGCGCTCGCCCGGGATCTGCTCCGAGGGTTCCAGGATGGCCTCCGTGGTGCCCAGATCGATGAAGACCGAACCCTGGTGAACGCGTTGCACGAGCCCGGTGATCATGTCGCCTTCCTTCTCGATGAAACTGTCGTAGACGCGATCTCGCTCGGCCTCGCGCACGCGTTGCGTGATGACCTGCTTGGCCGTTTGCGCTGCGATCCGGGCGAACCTTTCCGGCGCGATCTCGAATTCGACGCGGTCGCCGACCTCGTAGCCCGGATCCATCTGCCGCGCCTCCCCGAGCGAGATCTCGGTATCGTCGTCGGTTACCTCTTCCACGACGTGCTTGAAAGCGCTGATCCGGATCCCACCGGAATCACGATCGAGACGAACCTCGACATCCTGATCGGAGCCGTAATTCCTACGATAAGCGGACTTGACCGCCGACTCGATCGCTTCTAAGAGGGTGTCCCTATCTACCCCATACTGCTTGTTGAGCTCGTCCAGAGCACTCATAAACTCAAAACTCATCCTGTGCCCCTTCCCACGCGGGTCATTTCACGAAATCTATCCTGGCGGCTCCATCCGCGATCCCTTGATCCAACGCTGCCCTAGGCCTCATACACCAACTTGGTGCGGGAGATGCTGTCGCGCGGGATCCGCCGCGTCTGGTCTTCTTCCTCTAGCAGCAGATGGTCCCCTTCGATGCCCCTCAGTGTACCGTAGAACTCCTTTGTACCATCGATCGGGGCATAGGTACGAACCTGCACCTGCCGTCCACGGAATGCAGCGAATTCCCTCGGCTTCTTCAATACGCGTTCCAGTCCGGGCGAGGAAACCTCGAGGTAGAATCCGCCCGGTAGAAAGTCTTCTTCAAAATCAAGGCGGGCACCGAGTAGGTCGCTGAACGCCTGGCATTCGCCAACAGTCGGGCCCGGGCCATCCGGATCGAATAATGCGATCTGAATTCGCGGCTTATCCTTTTTGCCGATCATCTCGATATCGATGACCTGGAGTCCCTCGGCCTCGGCGATGGGGTCTGCCATCTCGTACAATGCCTCGAGCAACTGGCGCTTACCCTTCACGGCCCTCTCCCTTCCGCTTCTCTTCCTGATCGTCGACACCGTCCGTTAACATGGAAAAGAGTGGGCGGGCACCCACTCTCGCGGCGACAATCCCAGGATTTCGCACAACGATGCTGACCTGAGTATAGCATACGACAGGGGTCGGGACAACTCATACTGCGCCGACTGCGGACTCGCATTCGCGCGCATATCGGAGGAGGTGCAACGCGAGGTTTCGGGGGCGGTGCTGGCTTAGTCGCGCGGTGCCCTCGACGTCTTTGTAGATCCCGACTCACGCAATGAACGAACCAGGCGCGCCTGCTCGCCATACTCGGAGGGATGATCCACGGGGACCTCGAGGATGAATGGAAGTGCACGAAGGGTGGGGTGGTTGACGATCCGCTCGATTCCCTCGAGACCGATTTCCCCCTCTCCCACCAGGGCGTGCCGATCCCTCCGACTGTTCAGCGGCTGTTTCGAATCGTTAAGGTGTACGACGTGTATCCGATCCACCCCGATCGTGTCCTCGATCGATTCGAGATATGCATCCAGGCCATCGGCAGTGTGTAGTGGGTACCCCCGCGCAAAGCTGTGGCACGTATCGATACACAACCCCACGCCCGGATGCCATCCCAATCCATCCAGGATGGTGGCCAGCTCCTTGGGCGTGCTCCCATATTCGTTGCCCTGTCCCGCCATCATCTCCAATAGCAACATCGAGCCCCGCCGGGAGGGCTCGATCGCCTCCATCACCTCATGAAGGCCCTCGATAATGCGTTTTGCTGCGCGTTCGGGGCCTTGTCCCCCGTGTGAGCCGGGGTGTAGTACCAGGTAAGGGGCAGCCAGTGCGACACACAGGGATAGGTCCTCAGCGACGCAACGACGCGCGAACTGTACCACGCGCGGTTTCGTCGACGCCAGGTTGACCGTATACGGAGTATGCATCACGACCGGATCAAGATCCATTTCCTCCCGTGCCGCCCGATGCCGGTGCGGCTCTTCGTCCCGCAATTCCCGCTGGCGGCCGCCGCGCGGGTTACGCGTGAAATGCTGTACACAGTTTAGGCTAAGTGCTGCTGCATTCTTCGCTGCGGCGACAAAATCACCCGAAGAAGACAGGTGGGCTCCGATGCGCACAATGTCACCCCCTTCGCCCACCATATCCCAACATGGGGAACGCGAAAAGGTTTCTGCAGGGATTGGGGCGCCGGTGGGGAATTGCACCGACGCGGTCGGTGACAAAATACGGTTACAGTCTTACGCGCTTGCCGGTACACCGGACTCGCGAGGAAAGGATGAACCACATGGATTCCGTGCGCATTGTAGTAACGGACCCGCGACAAATCGCCCAGGTCGAAAAGCTGGCGGAGCGGGCTCCATGGGCAGATTTCGTCCCGGTCGAGGAGGAGCGGTTGCCCGATGTCATCCGCGACGCGGACATATTACTCGGGCGGATCACCCGGGAAACGCTGCGGTCGGCGGAGCAGCTACGCTGGGTCCACGTCAATTCCGCCGGAGTGAATTACTTACCGCTCGACACACTGCAGGCCAGGGGAATCTTGCTGACAAATGGGCGCGGGCTGCACGGGAATACGATCGGAGATCACGTGATGGCCCTCGTGCTCGCCCACAGCCGGGAGCTGATGCGTTTTGAGCAACGGCGGCGCGCCCGCGATTGGGATCGCGAATGCAACGTGAGAGAACTCGCCGGCGCGACCATGGGTATCGTCGGACTGGGCGGGATTGGAAGGGCAGTCGCTGCCCGTGCCCGCGCCTTCGAAATGCGCGTGGTCGGGGCGAATCGATCGGGAGCAGCGGTGGCCGGGGTCGACACAGTATATCCGATCAACCGACTCAACGAGATGCTGGCTGCAACGGACTACCTCGTGCTGGCGTGCCCCCTCACGGACGAATCCCGCAAACTCATCGGATCCGAGCAACTGCGTGCCCTTCCACGGGGAAGTCATGTCGTAAACATCGCGCGGGGCGAGGTGATCGATGAGGCGGCACTGGTCGAAGCCCTCCGCGACGGCCACATCGCCGGCGCCGGACTGGACGTTTTCGAGGAGGAACCCCTTCCTCAGGACTCACCACTGTGGGATCTGCCGGGCGTTATCCTGACACCGCACGTCGCCGGCAGACAGAGTCGCGCCGGCGCGCTGGGTGCGGAACGTTTCCTGCACAACCTGGATCGATATCGAAAGGGATGCACGCTGGACTTCCTGGTGGACTACGACAAGGGGTACTAAGGCTTGGCAGGGGAAGCCGAAGGTCTCCGGCGAGGTTTACACCTCGCCGGCTTCTTCGTCGGTCAGGTCGAGGCTTATGGCCTCGGATAGTATGCCCTGCACATCGGTGATCATGCGAACCAAGCGCACTTCGGCATCGAGGTACTCGCGGACTTCTGGACGCAACTCCAGTACTTCGCGCAGTTTCCCAAGCGATTCGCGGTCTTCATCGGTCAGGTCTTCGCCGCCGAGCTGGCGCGCATGCAGCTCCAGTTGCTTCTGCCGGTAGTCATTTACCATCTCGAGCGCCTTCTCGTCGGCCATCACCCTGTCCCGGGCGGCCAGGTAGCGTTGGTTCTCTTCCGATTCGGCAAGGGCACGGGCCAGTTGATGGGCCTGATCATATACGTTTACGTTCGTCAACACGTACACCCCCACTAATTCGTTGCATGGGATCCCTATGCGTCCGCCGGGGCATTTCGGGCTCCTAACGCGCTGGCGGGGCCAGGTATGCCCCCTCGGCCTCGGCGAGGTACAAATCTTCCGGCGCCCCTTCGGGCAAGAGGAAGGCCCGCGTCCGGTGCAGCCGGCCGCGATGCGTGACCAATTCGGCACGTGTCACCAGCGGTTCCCCCACCGGTACGGGGTTGTGGTATCGCACCTTCATTTCGGCCGTCATCGTGGCACAGCCGCGCGTACGATACACGGCCCACCACATGGCGTCATCCAATATTGCTGCGACGGTTCCACCGTGGGCGATCCCGTCGAACCCCTGAAAGTGCGCCGGCACCGTCACCGTTGCACGCACCCCACCCTCGGTGTTTTCGAAGCGCATCCCCAACCCCCTCGGGTTGTCCTGCCCACAGATCACACAACCCGAGGACATCACTTCACCGGTCGCATCGACCAGTCGGGGGCGTCGCGCGCCACGGGAGCACTCAGTCATCGGTTCCCACCCTCTCCGCCATGTCCGCCGCGGCGCTGCGGGCGAGCCGAGTGATATCTCGTTCGTCGGCGCTCAGCAGACGGCCATCCTTTACCACCGGGTTTCCATCGACAAATACCCGCTGCACATCGGCGGTACCGGCGCAGTACGCGAGCAGTGACAGCGGATCATGTTCGGGCACCATGGCGGTCCGATCACGGGAAACGACGATGATGTCCGCCCGGAAACCCGGCGACAGCTCCCCCACGTCTTCGAGACCCAAGGCCCGCGCGCCTCCCCGGGTTGCCATAAACAGCAGGCGTTCGGCCGGAAGTGCGGTGGCATCATCGTGCTTGACCTTCTGCAGGTACCCGGCAAACCGCATCTCCTCCCACATATCCAGCGTTGCCGCGCTGGCTGCACCGTCTGTACCGAGTCCCACCGTCACGCCCGCGTCCAACATCTCCACGACCGGGGCAATGCCGCAGGCCAGGCGAAGATTGCTGCGGGGGCAATGCACGACCGAAGCTTCGCATCGCCGGAGGATCTCCATGCTCTGCGCGTCAAGGTGCACTCCGTGCGCGGCCGTGACGGGGACGTCGAGGATTCCCGCCTCCCGTAAGTAGTTCGTGGGATCCTTGCCGTAATCGCGCCGCATATCCCGTACCTCACCCGATGTCTCCGCGAGATGGGTGTGAATCCCGACCCCGAGCTCACGGGCGAGGTCCGCGACCGCTCGAAGATGGTGCGGTGGACATGTATAGGGGGCGTGCGGTCCAAGCTGGGTACGTATCCGGCCATCGGCGGCACCATGCCAGGTGCGGACAAAATCCCGGGAGACCCGCAAGTCCCGCTCGAGCTGGTCTTTCATACCTATCAGGCCCTGGGATAGCACTGCGCGGATCCCAAGCTGTCGGCACACCTCCGCCACGGTAGGCATGGGGAAATACATGTCCGCCATGCACGTGGTCCCACCCCCGAGCATTTCGGCGACCGCCAGGGCAGTCCCCGCGGCGATATCCTCGGGAGTCATGACCGCCTCTATGGGCCAGATGCGCTGTTGGAGCCACGGCATTAGCGGCATGTCGTCCGCGTATCCGCGCAACAGCGACATCGCTGCGTGCCCGTGGGCATTCACGAGACCCGGCATCACGTATTGACCCGATACGTCAATGACATCGGGATCGAAGTCTTCGGGAAGAACGCCTCCATCGCCTGCGGCCAGGATAATCCCCGATCGCATGGCGAGATCGCCCGGCTCTGCACGAACGGTACCCGGTGTTTCACCCGGGAGTATAAGCGTGCCACCCTTCAGAATCGTCTCCGACATGGTACCGGCCTCCTAGACCGAGATCACAACACTGCCTCGTCCCGCGTGGGTGGCGATCACCGCACCCATCGGGAGGACCATGACATCGCGGGGGGAGAGCGCCGCCGCGCGCTCTGCGAGCCATTCCGCCCACTCGTGGTTGTCCGCATGGCTGATGATGATGAGGCGATCCTCGATGTTCACAGCCTGCTCTTGCATCAGCTGCACGATGCGAGCGAAGAGCTGCTCGGTGCCCCTCACCTTCTCCAGCACTTCTATGGCACCGTCCACGTTGTGACAGAGCACGCGTATATTCATAAAATCCGCGATTCGACCCTGTAAACGCGACAGGCGTCCACCCTTGACCAGGTTCGTCAGGTCGAGGAAGCCCTGGAATATCCGGATGTGCTCGCGATACTCGCGCAGATAGTCCATGACCTCTTCGAGATCCTTGCCCTCACGCAACAGTTGTGCTGCCCGGAGCACCTGGGCGCCCTCGGCAGACGTTGCCGCCTTGGTGTCGAACACCTCGATTTGGGCATCAGGAAGCATTTCCGCCGCCATTCGGGCGGATTGGGCCGTGCCACTAAGCTTTTCGGATATGGTCATGCAAAGGATCGGTCCCTTGGGGGCCAAACGCTCAAACACCTCGTAAAACGCTCCCGGGGAGGGTTGGGATGTGGTCGGCAGATCCCGAGACTGTGACATGCGATCCAGGAAGGTTTCGATGGGGATGCTGCCGTCTTCGAAGGTGTCTTCGCCCTGCGTGACCGTCAATGGTACGCAGGTAATGCCATACTCGTTCAGCAGTTCCTCGGGCAGGTCGGCGGCACTGTCGGTTACCAGCTGTACACCGGATGCGTGCAATTTGGCACCCCTTTCGCGAAATGATGCTCCGGTTCCTATGTTTTCCAACTATTGAGATATTGGCGCTGTTGCTCGGTGAGCATATCCATCGTCACACCCAGCGCCTCCAGCCGAAGTGCAGCGACGCGCCGATCGATGTCGTCACCAACGGGATAGACCGCGGGTGGAAGACCGGGGTTTTCCGCCACGTACTTCAGGGCCAGAAGCTGCAGCGCAAAGCTCATGTCCATGATCTCCGCGGGATGGCCATCGGCACACGCCAGGTTAACCAGGCGTCCTTCTCCGAGCAGGTATAGTCGGGCTCCGTCCGGGCGCGTATAGCGGCGGATCCCTTCACGGACGATCGTGTATGCACCACATAGGTCGGCCAGATCCCCTACGGCTACCTCTACGTCGAAGTGGCCCGCGTTGGCGAGAATGGCCCCATCCTTCATCCGTTCGAAGTGTCGACGGGCGATCACGTCACGGCACCCGGTGACGGTAATGAAGATATCTCCCTCAGGCGCGGCCCGTTCCATGGTGGTGACTTGGCACCCGTCCATCAGCGCCTCGTTGGCGGCCACCGGATCCACCTCGGTCACGGTAACACGGGCGCCGAGGCCCATGGCGCGCAGGGCAACGCCCTTGCCGCACCAGCCGTAGCCGGCCACGACCACGTGTTTTCCTGCGACGACCAGGTTGGTAGCCCGAACGATCCCGTCCCACACCGACTGGCCCGTTCCATACCGGTTATCGAAGAGGTACTTGCTGAGTGCGTCATTTACCGCCAACACGGGAAAAGCCAGGCGGCCTTCCGCCCCGAGAGCCCGGAGCCTTAATAAGCCCGTCGTCGTTTCCTCGGCGCCCCCGAGAACCTCCTCGGCCAAATCGGGGCGACCATCGTGCAGCAGGCCGATGAGATCCCCACCGTCATCGATGATCAGGTGCGGACGCGTCCCTGCCACGGCCTCCACGAAGGCGTCGTATTCCTCGGCGGAGCACCCATGTCGGGCGTGTACCGAAACGCCCTCCGCCGCCAGGGCAGCGGCGACATCGTCCTGGGTGCTCAGCGGGTTCGACCCGGCAATGGCGACGTCGGCCCCGAGGTCGGACAGCAGCATGGCCAGGTACGCGGTCTTCGCCTCCAGGTGAAGACAAATCGCCACCCGGTATCCAGAGAAGGGTTGCTCTTGCATCAATTCCTCGCGGAGCCGCTGCAGCACGGGCATGTGTGCGCGTGCCCATTCAATCTTCCTTTGGCCTTGATCAATATCCATCTTCTCGCCTCACCTCTACTCTTTGTGTGCTCGGGCAAATCCGCAAAAGAGCGCCGCCAGGAGATCCGCCAGTTGTTTCGCATTCTCCTCCATGGCTTCCACGACCTCTTCGTGGGTCAAGGGCGACGGTGAGAGGCCGGCTCCCAGGTTGGTTATCAGGGCAACCGCGGCGTACGATAGGCCCGCCTCCCGGGCCAGCACCACCTCTGGAACGTTGGTCATCCCCACGACATCCCCACCGAGGCCCGCGAACATCGCAACCTCGGCTGTGGTTTCGAATCGTGGACCCTCTGTGCACACGTACGTGCCCCGCGACTCCAGCTCAATCCCCGCCCGCTGGGCGGCCTGTATGAGCAGCTTCCGTACGGTGGCGTCGTAAGGTTGTGTCATGTCCGTGTGTTCCACACGTCCATCTCCGTCGAAAAACGTCGACGGCCGACAACGGGTGAAGTCGAGGAATTGATCGAGGAGGACGAGGCGACCCGGAGGCAAGTCCCGTCGCAGCGACCCCACTGCGGCCGTTGCCACGACCGCGCCGACCCCGAGGTCCTGCAGTGCCGCGATATTTGCGCGGTAGTTGACCCGGTGCGGGGGGATCGTGTGCTCCGTTCCGTGGCGCGCGAGAAACACGACTTCCGCCGATGACCCTGAGTCATCAGCGAACCTGCCAAACCGGAGCAATGCCTGCCCATAGGCAGTATCATGGACATGGGCATCGCCCAGGCGAAGGCCCGGCACATCATATACCCCGGTGCCGCCGATAATGGCTACATCCGGGCTACGACTCATCGTCCGACCGATCCTCGCGGGTGTCGTCCGTTAACCGTGCGTCATCCTCTGCGTACGAGGCATCCCGGGCAACCATCATCTCGTGCATGCCGGCGAGGGAGTCCCGGATCGTACGGCGTTCGCCATCGCTCAGGTGCCCGAGGACATCGGACAGGTAACGGATACGGGCCGCCATGACTTCTTTGAGGAGCGCGTGTCCCCTGGGCCGCGGGCGTAGCCGTATCACCCGCTTGTCCTTTTCGTCGCGAATCCGCTCCACGAGATCGGCCTTTTCCATGCGATTAATGAGGTCGGTTACGGTACTCGACGCCAGGTAGAGGTGGCGGCACAAACAACCCATGGTCAGGTCATCGTGGTGGATAATGGTCACCAGTGCGGTAAATTGCGGCGGCGTGATGTCAAAAGATGACAGGATGCTACGTCCTCGATAGCGCACGATGTGGCTGGTGCGACGAAGGAGATAGTCGATCTCCTCCACCAGGCACTCGAATGTTCGTTCCTCAGACATCATCTTTCCTCCCTACGACGGGTGATAGATCAGGACAAGACCGTAAGTCCGCTACAGGCTTTCGTCGGGGAAGAAGAGGGTAATCTCCCTGGTCGCGGTATCGGGGCCGTCGGATCCGTGGACCAGGTTGTGGTCGATGTGCACACCGAAGTCACCCCGGATTGTGCCCGGAGCCGCTTCTGCGGGGTCGGTGGCACCCATGGTCGCCCGTACAGCGTTAATGGCGTTGGGACCCTCGAAGACCGATGCCACTACCGGTCCCGATGTAATGTATTCGATCAACGTATCGTAAAAAGGCTTATCCCGGTGTACCCCGTAGTGTTCTTCGGCCAGTTCCCGCGAAACGCGCATGAACTTCAGGGCGCACATCTTCAGGCCCCTTTTTTCGAAGCGCCCGAGGATCTCCCCCACCAAGCCTCGCTCGACACCGTCGGGTTTCACCATCGCAAAGGTCTTTTCTACTTCCATGCGTGTCGGGTCATCCTTCCCCCTTTCCTCAAGGGGTATACGACGCCCAAGCCTCACCTTCCTTTCCGTACGATCCATTCAACCACGTTAGCCCCATTCCACCACAATACCTATGTCGACGGCAAGATGAACCCGGCCGCGCAAGGGTGTCGAGCCGTTCTGGGGGGATAACGACACACCCCGCGTGCAATATTTCGCTTCGGTTGATGTCGGCTGGCTGATGCCCGAATCAGTTTCGATAGTCCTCCAGTTGGCTTGGTTCCCAGATTCATGTGATGGGTGTGGCGTGCTTGGCATCCCAGGCTCCTTTAGGGCAGTTCGTTTGGGTCTACCGCCCCCTGCGGCGATGTCCTCGGGCAAATTCATGTCGCGGGTACGATGCACCCACCCGTAGGGTGTAATCCGCGATATTCCCCTCAAGGTATTTCTCAATAGCCCGCAGTATCCCCATCAATGCCTGCACACTCCAACTCTGACCGCGTTTGCGGGTGCGGTTGAAGAAACGATTCACCCCCGATTCCGCCGCCTCCAAAGCTCGCATCCCCGCAGTGTCTATGCCCCAGCTCGGCAAACGTTGGGGGTAATCCAGGCAACGCTCCGAGTGCTGGGCAATATCGAAAAGTAGATCCTCCAACTTGTTACGCAAATCCCCCGCGGGTCACACCTGCAGCGCCTCGGAGAGCATATGCTGCAATCGAACAGTCTCCCCGGACGCCTGCGCCGATAATGCCTCCCCATATATTTGTGCCTCCAGCACCCCGCATAGGCTTTACTCATACAATCGGAATTCCCGGTCCGTTCCTGGGGGGGGGAATCAATCCATATTCTGTGACCGCAGTGGCGCAGACTGGGCTTGGGGGTTACAGTCCCAGGGGCCATATCCAAAGCAGTGCCGGCACACCCACGAGCACGACAATGATCTCCAGGGGAAGCCCCATTCGCCAGTAATCCCCGAACTGATAGCCTCCCGGGCCCATTACCAGGGTGTTGGATTGGTGTCCGATCGGGGTGAGGAATGCGCATGAGGCGCCTATCGCCACGGCCATGAGCAGGGGATCCGGGGAGGCCCCCATACCGATTGCGACCCTCAGTGCAATCGGTGCGACCAAGACCGTGGCGGCTGCGTTATTGACCAGATCCGACAGAAACATGGTGCCCACCAGCACGATCGTCACTGTCATCCAGGGCGGTGTCCTCGATGACAGTGCCAATAGACCGTCGGCGATGAACTGCGCGCCCCCGGTGGTCTCGAGGGCGGCGCTGACCGGAATCATCGCCCCAAGGAGGACGATGATCGACCAATCGATGCTGTCGTAGATCTCCCTCGGGGCAATCAGCCCAATCAATACCATGGCCAGGGCCGCCGTCACCAGGGACACCTGGGCCGGAACCAGGCCTACGGCCGCCGCCAGAAGGGCCAGCGCAAATACTCCGCCCGAGGCCATGAGCCTCCGCGGCATGCCGAGTTTCAGTCCGCGCTCCGCCAGCGGCAAGAAACCCATTTCCGGGAGTATATCGGCCACCGGTTCCTCACCGACCTGAAGTAACAGGACATCTCCCGCCCTCAGGCGGACATTTCCGAGCCTCCCGCGCAGGCTGCTGCCCTGGCGAGAGACACCCAGGAGGTTCACCCCGTACCGTCGGCGCAGGTTTAGGTTCACGGCGGTTCTGCCTTCCGCGCGCGAGCCGGGGGCTACAACCACCTCCGCCAACACTAGGTCTTCGGGCCTCACTGTCCCCTCCGCGGGATCCGAGTCTTCCGCCATTTCCATCCCGAGGTCATCGGTGAGGTACTTGAGATTGTCCGTGTCGGCCCGGACTATCAAGACGTCGTCGCGCCGCAGTATGCGCGTGCGAGAGGGTGCCGGCAATCGCCGTTCACCCCTGGCAATCGCCACGACCGAGATCTCGTGATCGCCCTCATCGATGGCACTCAGTGGCTTACCCTCAGCGCTCGAGCCTTCCGGAATCCTTAGTTCGGTTAGGTACGTACCGATGTCGAACCGGTCCTCCGGCGAGGTGGCACCCTTTCGCCGGGGGACCAGCCGCCAGCCGACCAGGACGATGAAGACCACTCCCGATATCGCGATGAGACCCCCGACGGGGGCGAACTCGAACATGCGGAAGGCTTCGAGCCCGGCTTCCGCCCGAAAAGTGGCGATGATGATATTTGGCGGTGTTCCGATTAGGGTCGTCAGTCCACCGAGCAACGAGCCGAAGGCCATGGGCATGAGCAGGCCTGAGGCAGGATTGCCCGAACGGGAGGCGATCTTGAGGGCCACCGGCATGAACAGGGCCAAGGCGCCGACGTTGTTGATAAACGCGGAGCAGACAGCGACCAAGGAGGTAAGTACCGCGATCTGTATGATCAGGTTGTCGCCCACCCGAGAGACCAGGCCTACCAGGGCGTCGACCAGCCCCGAGTTAAGAAGTCCCCGGCTGATTATCAACACCGCCGCCACGGTGATGACAGCCGGGTGACCGAACCCCAGGAAGGCCTCTTCTGCGGGTATCGCGCCCATCAGGGTCACGGTTATCAATCCCATGAGGGCGACGAGATCATATCGGACTTTCGAAGTGGCGAATAATACCAGCATCACCGCGAGGATTGCCATCACGGAGAATTGGGCGATGGAATCGGGGATGGCCGATCACCTCTCTTTGGCAAGTCCATGGCTCAAGTTCCCGGGTCGGTGCGCAGAATATCACTGCCGGCCTCCGGGGAACTTCTCCGCGTTGCCTCGATATCCTACCCCGGGTGCGTTGTTCCCACCCAAACCGTTTGCTACACTATTGGCATTGACGGTATCGATCCCAGGGATAAATTCTCCGAGTCCGGCTACCTAAGGCGACGGCTAGGGTGGACGGGCCGGCAGGGTTCGCGCGGGAAACCCGGGAGCCTCCCGTAATTGGAAAGGGGAATTTGCACATGCCGCCAGTACAGGCCATTCGCGCCTCGCATCGAGCGCTTGATCACGGTCGCGGTTCGCAACCACTCTCCCTGGCTTTCACGCACCCGGGATCTGTTCTTTCCCCCCCGCCACCCGATGGGAACGCATGGCGCAGCCCAAGTCCCATGTCATCTCGAGCGTTCTTCCACCGGAGGGGACGGGATGTGCCCGCGATCGGTGGAAGTGTCAGCACCACTTGTAACGCGGGGCGCGTCACGTTGTCGGTTGGGGATGCGTTGCGATCATGACGGAAGGACGTCGCGGATTCTCGCTTCAACACTTCACCATATTCGACCTCATCGTAATCGCCCTGATGGCCGGGCTGGGTATCGCCACGAAACCGATCGTGGTTCCCCTGGCACACATTATTACCGGGCCACTATTCATCCCCGGGGGCGTACTCGCCGGCGGCTTTTATATGATGTGGATCGTCTTGGCTGCCGCGCTCGTGGGAAAGCCGGGTACCGCGACACTCGCCGCGGTTGTCCAGGCCATCGTTGTGATGGCGCTGGGCATCTACGGCACACACGGGATCGCCAGCCTCGTGACCTACGTCCTGCCCGGTGTCGCGGTGGATTTGGTTATGCTGCTGGCCGGGACACGCGCACGATCGCTCCTACCATGCTTTTTGGCCGGCATCGCCGCCAACATGACCGGTACCTTCCTGGTGAACCTCGCGTTCTTCCGACTCCCCGCGGTCCCCTTGCTGTTGAGCATTTTCACGGCTGCCCTGTCGGGCGGATTGGGTGGATGGATCGCCTACAGCGTGGCGCAACAATTCTCCCTGGGTACGGGCATGCTGGCCCGATCCGGTGCGAACACGACGCATGATGCAAATGTCCCGAGGAGGAAATAGTATGAGCAGGGGGTTCTGGATCTCCGTATTGGTCATAGCCGGAATCGTGGCTATACTGGCCTTCCTGTTTGCGGATGCACCTCCGCCAAACCATCAATCCCGTATGCCGCGGGATGACGAGGCCATGCCAAGGGTGGCAACCGGGGTCCATACCCCGGCGACCCCACCCCGCTTCGGGGAACGGGCCCCGGAATCACCCGACGGTGCCCTCGGTGAAACCGGCGTTACGGGCGCAGCGGATCACCACTTTCTCGTACAGGACGCGATGCGTTCTACGGCAGGCAGTGGTGCATGATGGAAACGCTACTTTGTGCCAGCGGCCTCGGGTTCCGCTTTCGTCCCGGCGCACCCCCGCTATTTGACGAGGTGGATCTGGCGCTGCAGCCGGGCCAGGTCACCGCCATCATCGGACCGAGCGGTAGCGGGAAGACGACGCTCTGCCACTGCCTCAGCGGCATCATTCCGTTGCTCCGAGGTGGCGAGACCTGGGGATCGGTCACGATCAAGGGAAAACCCGTGGATCAGATGCGCATCCCGGAGATCGCGCGCAACCTGGGCATGGTGTCCCAGGACCCCGAAGCCGGCCTATTCTTCCCCGTGGTTGAAGATGAAGTTGCGTTCGGCCCCGAGAACCTTTGCCTAGAACCTCCCGTCATTCGAGCGCGCATCGATGAGGCTCTAGGGAACGTGGGAATCACCGATTTGCGCCTGCGAAATCCCCACCGGCTGTCTGGCGGAGAGAAGCAACTCGTGGCAACGGCTTCCGTGTTGAGCTTACACCCGGAAATCCTCATCCTCGACGAGGCGCTATCGCAGCTCGACGGACGTGGCCGCTGGATGATGGAACGCTTGATTCTTCGGCTGCGCGCAACGGGCAAGGCGATTCTCATGGTGACGCATGATCCGAACCACCTCGATGTGGCCGACCACACCTTCATTCTTTCAAACGGACGGCTCTCCCCTTTCCACGGTGACTGGGCTGCATTTCCCGCGGGACCGGAAGGAGCATGCTGAGGTGATCAAGGCAGATCGGGTCAGCTATCGCTATGCGGACGGGACAGCCGTGCTACACGATATCGACCTGCAACTGTCCGCCGGAGAAGTCGTGGGGCTTTTGGGACCAAACGGTTGTGGGAAGACGACGCTCGGGAAAGTGCTCGCCGGTATTCTCAAGCCCACCAGCGGTCAAGTGATCATCGACGGTCTCCACAGCAGCGACCTCTCGCTAGGGGTAATCGGACAACGTATCGGGTACCTCTTCCAGGAGCCGGACCGGCAACTGTTCACCGGATCGGTGATCGAAGAGCTTTACTTCGCCCCGAGGTTGCGTGGGACACCGGAAGAGGCGCTCATCGAGCGCGCGGCCGAAGTACTGTCTCGTTTTCGACTCGAGCACTTGCATGAAGCGTTCCCGTATACCCTGAGCAGGGGGGAAAAACAGAGGCTGGCGCTCGCCGCTCTCATGATGAACCGGCCGTCATATTTTGTGCTGGACGAGCCGACCACCGCGTTGGACATCCGCCGCAAGGAGGAACTGTCGCGACTGATCGAGGAGCTGAAAGGCGAGGGCGTGGGAATGCTCCTGATCAGCCACGATCGGCGCTTTGTGAGACGGCACGCCCACCGTGTCATTGGATTGAGAGAGGGTCGGATACGTCTTGATTCCCAATGATTCTGCCACCCTCCAACACTTCGATCCCCGGGCGAAACTCATCCTGGTCCTGAGCATTTCTTCGCTCGCGGTAGCCTTCAACCATCCGATTGTTCTCCTTCCCCTGTCGGCGGTCACATTCCTGGCGGCTCGTTTCTTCGGGGTACAAATCCTACGGGCAATGTCCAGCATTCGACGCCTACTGTGGGTGTTCGTTGCAATGGGAATGATCCAGAGTGTCTTCACGCCCGGCGGTGAAGCAGTGCTCGCGGTGGGAGGCATATCACTCGTGTCGACCGTCGGCCTGGTGCGCGGTGTATCGATCATCCTGCGCATAGTCGTCATCGTAGTATCCGCCGCGATCATGACCACCGCCAATCCCCGTGACATCGTACAGGGGCTATCGCAATGGCGCATCCCATACGAGATCACCTTCATGGTGGCCGTGGTCCTTCGATTTTTGCCGCTGATGCGAGAGGAAGCCGAGGATACGCTCACGGCACTGCAACTGCGCGGCGTTCGCCTGGAAACCCTGCCCCTGCGCACCAAGATACGGATCTATCGGCACCTGTTGTACCCACTCATCGCCAACGTATTGAGCCGTGCGGAAAAGATGTCGATATCCGTGGAGATGCGGGGATTTCGCGCATACCCACAGCGAACCAGTCATCGCAACCTCGTTTTTTCACCTCGGGATTACGGGGTCATCGCGACATCGATCCTGATCGTCATGGGAGTCCTGCTCCCGTACTACTGGAATTGGCTACCAACGTCCTGAATGGGGAGATGATCCATGTCCACGCGCGTACTCGCCGTCACCGGCATCTCCGGCAGCGGCAAGACCACCACCGTCGAAGCGATCATTCGTGAACTCCGTAAGCGGCGGTACTCGGTGGGATCGGTCAAGGATATCCACTTCGAAGATTTCGCGATGGATACCGTGGGCACCAACACCCACCGGCACTACCAGGCGGGGGCCGAGATCGTGACCGCCGCCGGCATGTACGAAACCGATGTCTTGTACAAGCGCAAACTGCCCATCCGAGAGATCCTCTCGCATTACTCACAGGATTTCGTCATCCTCGAGGGAGTCATGGACCCCACCATCCCCCGGATCATTACCGCACACCCCGATTGCGAAATCGACGAGTTGATCGATGGTCCGGTCTTCGCGATCGCGGGACGAGTGGCCTCGTCCATCTGCGATCACGAGGAGCTTCCGGTCTTCGATGCCCGCCGGCAGGCCGAGGACCTGGTCGACCTCATCGAGTCCGTCATAGGGCCGCCCCTCCCAGGCGTTCCCGCCGAATGCTGTAGTGCGTGTGGATATTCGTGTGCCGAGTTGACCAAACGGATCCTACGCGGACAATCTACACACGCCGATTGCCCCGTCGTCACGGCCCCCCGTGTGCGATTGAGGATCGGAGACGAACAGATACCGATGGTGCCATTCGTGCAGGCCATCCTAGAAAACGCCGTACGGGGTGTTGCGCGGGAACTCGACGGGTATCGCGAAGGTGCATCGCTCTCGGTCAAAATCGATGGGCGCGGTTGTTTCGAGGTCGATGGGGCCTGACGACGAGCGGGGTCTTCCGCTATATTGGGGATGTCGCCGGTGGTATATCGAAGTCGCGGCGCGTTGTCGCGAAGACGGGGGATGATTATGCGTTTACTCTGCTGGAATGTCAACGGACTCCGCGCGGCCGTTCGCAAGGGTTTTCTCGAATGGCTGGTTGAAGAGCAACCGGATATCATGTGTGTGCAGGAAACCAAAGCACAGGAGGCGCAGCTGTCGGACGCCATCCGTAACGTCGAAGGATACCATTCGTACTTCGCCTCGGCCGAAAGAAAGGGGTACAGCGGGGTCGCCGTCTACAGCCGCGAAAACCCCCTCGAGGTCGATGATGCCGTCGGTGACCCGATCCTCGACGCCGAGGGCCGCCTACTGAGGATCCGGTACCCGGCATTCACCCTGTACAATATCTATTTCCCAAATGGTAAGGCATCGCAGGAACGACTCGACTACAAGATGGATTTCTACGAGCGATTCCTCGCTTACATCCAACGGGAAGTGGACGCCGGTGAGGAGATCATCGTTTGTGGTGACGTCAACACCGCGCATAGGGAAATCGACCTCGCGCGCCCCAAGGAGAACGAGACCATATCGGGCTTCCTACCCGAGGAACGCGCGTGGATCGATCGTTTTCTCGCGCTGGGTTTTTCCGATAGCTTCCGCGTTTTCACGCCGGAAGCCGGGCATTACACCTGGTGGGATCTGAGAACCCGTGCGCGCGAACGCAACGTGGGCTGGAGAATCGATTACGTATTTGTAACCGACGGCCTCAGGACCCGCTTGGAGGACGCCTTCATCCTCCCCGAGGTCGAGGGTTCCGACCATTGCCCAATCGGTATATCGCTCGGGACGTAGCCACGCAGCGCACCGGTCCGAAATCCGATGCGGCGCTCACGGTTGCCGAAGCGTACCCGAAGCGTCGAACTGCACCGCAATGGGGTCATCGGCGATGGATACGTCGCCAAACAATGCGCCGCGGAGTCCCTGGCTGATCCATAGGCGCTCGAGGTCGCGCGTGTTGTCGATCAGCGCCAACTTGGGATCCCGTGTCGGGGGGATCGCCGCGCTCGCAAGGGATGCTCCTATGGCATCGGCATCGTTGCGCATGATGATGGGGATCATCGCTCGCATCGTCAGCGTGCTAGCCAGTACGTTGGTGTAAGTGGGCTCGGGATCGATCTCGCGCGCGAGTCGATAGGTGATCAGGTCCACGAGGCCCACCCCCGTCGCGTTCCCGTGGGACGCCCGGGAGAGGTCCAGGGCGCAGATCCGCGCGATACGAGGATCCTGATCATCCGCGGCACCCTCGACCCGATAGCGACCGATCACCCCGGTATCCACCCCGGTACCCGAGAAGTTCTTCCCCATTTCGCGTATGACCAGCACATCGGCCTCATCGAAGGGAAGGCGAGGGGCCAAATCCTTCGACAACGCGAGCAAGCGGCGTTCGCGCGCAAAGAGTTCTGCGGGGGGAACGCCCTCGATGGTATGAAGGGATCCCACGGCATTCTCCACCAGTCCGATACCCCCGACCAAGCGAACACGCCCGAGGACAATTCTCGCCATCGCCTCCAGCTCATCCGACATCGCCGCGGGACCACACTGGTGAAAGGACTCTGCCCCAGCCTGGTGACCCAGGCCCACCACGAGTTTTTTTACCAACCCACTCTCGATGTCTCCCCTGGCCGTCGTGTGGCTCTTGATCCGATTAACCAAGACGATACCGTCGGCTTCCATGGCCCGGGGATCGCAATAGACCGACAGACCCCGGTCGGTCTGCCCCAGCCTTTGGACGTCGCATGAGGTGATCACCGGCACACCCACGGCAGAGGGCGTAATCCCGAGCGATTCCAACACGGCACGTTGCCCGGACTCGGTGCCACCACCGTGTGACCCCATCGCCCCCAGGATGGACACGCGAAAGCCCCGGGCCGTCAACTTCCCGCAGACCTCCCGAAGCACCGTGGGAATGTCGGCAATCCCTCGGCTACCCGCGGTCACCAGGATCTTCGACCCGGCAGGGAGGTCATCGAGGGCCCGAAGTCGCTCCAACGCTCCCTCGACACTCCCGGCTATGTCATCTAGAGGCTCCCCACAAAAACGCTGACGGACCTCCCAGAGGTTCATCAACCGACGTAGGTCACCCCCGGGGTGGCCATGACCCCGAAACGATTCTGAAAACAACAATTCGCACCCCTCATTTCCCCGGATCCAGCCGACCGTTCTATTGCACACGATTCACCGATCGAGACCGGGCGATTACTTCGCCGAACGAGGCATTCTTCGCCGGTTAGCGGCCGGAACCTTGCAAGGAACTTGCAGGTTCACCGCGGCCGATCTTGAATAATGGGCTTAGAGATGAAGCAATGGGGGGGAATTCTGATGGATCTTGCCGGAAAGAAAGTGGCAGTACTCGCAGAAGACAACTATCAGGAACTGGAATTGTGGTATCCCTATTACCGGTTACAGGAAGCGGGAGCCGAGGTCGTCCTGTTGGGCTCGGGGGCGAAGGACCAGTTTCACAGCAAAAACGGCTATCCCGTGCGTGTAGACATGGACGCTGCTGACGCACGCGCCGCCGACTTCGATGCCGTAGTCGTCCCGGGTGGCTTTGCTCCGGATAAGATGCGAACGGTACCGGGCATGATCAACCTGGTAAAGGAAATGAACGACCAGGAAAAGGTCGTCGCGGCAATCTGTCACGCGGCCTGGGTGCTGGTATCGGCAGACGTCCTGAAGGGCAAGCGGGCGACTTGTTTCAAGAACATCAAGGATGATCTGGTCAATGCGGGAGCAGAGTACGTTGACGAGGAAGTCGTGATCGACGGGAATATCATTACCAGTCGCACCCCACCCGATCTGCCGGCCTTTTGTCGCGCGATCGTAGAAGCCCTCGCCTGACAGAACCTCAAACCGATCGCGGCCTGCACGCGTTCCCTTGCGTGCAGGCCGCGTATCATGAATCCGCGTTCAATAGGGGTAGATACCACAAGATCACCGGCGCACTAAAGCCGGGTATTGATCTGGGCATCTGCCTCCCGAATGGCCTCGACGAATCGCTTCCACTCCTCCGGCAAAAACGCACAGCTGGCCGATACATCCTCGGAGGCCAGGAATATTCCTACTTCGTCGCCCTCCGCCTGCACGCCCAGCGTCAACTTTTCTCCGAGCTTTCTCTCGTCAATGATTACGCGCATAGGAAACCTCCTTCACCGCAGGATATTTCGCATCAGCTTGCGGCCGACTACCTTGTTCTTTGCACGTCGCGCTACCCGTTTCGGGTCACCACTACTAAGCGTCTCGACGTCATTCGCCGTGCGTGCCAACTTGTAAAGAAAACGAACCAACTTGGCCATAACACCCACCTCCCAAGGAAAGTCTGTGCACGCCCCAGTCGAGGGCGAATCGAGGCAGGGCCCGCAATCACGCCCTATCGCCCGCTATCGTCCACTCACGAGGGGGTTTCCGTCTCGAGCCCGATTTCCTGCCAGATCTTCGCTTTGTGTGGATGATATATGCCCGCCATGACAACGGGCTGACATCCCCCGCGCGATGACTGATGCGTGAGCGGCGTCTTGTATCACAGCGGTATGCTCCCGTTCATGATCATCGCGTCGGGGAAGCGGCAGTGGCACTACCGCCCGATCAGTATAGCGATAATCGGGGGTAGAAAGATGATGATCGCTACGATTCGCACCAGGTGGAGCATGCTGACCTTGACAGCGTCGGCACGCATCTCCAGCGCGATCACTCCCATTTGTGTCAATCCCGCGGCCGCGCACGACAGCAGGCAAGTCGTCAGATCCCAGTGAAAGAGCCGATGCAACAGGAAGCCGAGTCCAATACCACTGGCCAATAACAACATCGTCAGTAGGAGCACGGGCGCGATCATGGTGGCGAATTGGCCCGGCATCGATGGATCGAAATTCAAACCCAGGATCCCGCCCAGCCCAATCTGGGCCGCGATAATTCCCTTCGAAGGGAGGCCCCGTAGGCGCAGTCCCGCCGTCTGTGAAGCGCCCACCGCGAGCATCGAACCCACGATGCCGCCGGCCGGCACTCCCACCCACCACGCCAGGAACCCGGCGCTTAAGCCGATGGCGAGGGTGTATGGCAGGGGGTATGCCCGAAGCATCTTCCGAGCCCCTGTGGATCGCGATGCCGTGTCATCGGGATTCCCGCTTCTTTCGGGATCAACATCGGCGGTGGCGAAGCGCTGGGAGATCAGGGGTACCGTCGCGTAAGTGCCCAGTATGCGAATGAACTGCAGTAAGGCCACCGCCGAAACATCGGCCCCATAGTCCAGGGCGATCACACTCATCTCCGCGATTCCACCGGGAGCAGCACTGAAGATACTCGTGGCCAGGTCCAGGGTCGTGAGTCCAGAAAGGACAAAGCCCACGATGACACCGGTCGCGACCATCCACATTGCGAGGACCACCGCCGGCAGCAGGAGCGAACGGAGAATCGTAAGGCTTTCCCGGCCGATCTTCGAGCCAATCATCACGCCGACAACGGCCTGCAGAAGCACGTTGATCCACTGCGGCACTTCTACCCAGGGAAATCCAAGGATCGCGGCCAGGGCCGTGGCGAACATCGCCCCCACCAGGCCGGCAGCAGGAAGGTCGAAGTGCTTAAACCCCCGATATCCGAGGTACCCCAGACCATAGAGCAGGCCCAGCGTTACGGGAAGGGATTCCAGGGAACACACACCTCCTCGGGCGCGCGTGATGATGCCCATGCTCCAGTCTTCAGGCTAAACAGTTCGCGAATCCGCCCCGAGCAGGTGCCCGAGAAGGCCCTGCTGTCGGCATGAAACGCCCCGCGGGGGCGTACCTCATTAGACGGGGAAATCGGGGCTCCGAGCCTCCGAGTGCCTGCCCGCGCCAGGAATTGCCCCCGATCGGTTGCGCTCAGCCGAGCCGTTCGAGGGATCACCGCGGGGATCATCAAGGTCGAGTTCGTCCCTACTCCGCCGCCTGCGCGAAGTTCTTGAGAACGCCGAAACCCTCTATCTCCACTTCGACCTGATCACCCGCCGACATGGGGCCGATGCCGGACGGCGTGCCAGTCAGGATGATATCGCCGGGGTACAGGGTCATAACCTGTGCAACGAAGTGCACCAGATACTCCACGTCGAATACCAATTCGCCAAAATTTGACCGCTGTCGGACATCCCCGTTCAACCGGGTCTCGATGTTTCGCGGACCCAGGTCGACATCCACATTGAGGTATGGCCCGACGGGGCAGAACGTATTGAAGCCTTTCCCGCGGGTCCACTGGCCATCCTTGCGCTGCAGATCACGTGCGGTGACATCATTGGCGCAGGTATATCCCAGGATCGACCTGCGGGCATCCACCGCATCCGGGCAAAACACTTCTCTTCCGATGACCACGGCCAGTTCTCCTTCGTAATCAACCCGGGTCGACTGCGGCGGCAGGCGGATCGGATCTGCCGGCCCGATGAGAGTGGTCAGGGGCTTGAGAAACATGACGGGTTCATCGGGCACCTTGGCCCCGGTCTCCTCTGCGTGGTCACGGTAGTTGATCCCAATACACACGATTTTCGATGGCACCACCGGCGGCAACAGATCCAACGTCTCGACTTCGCCCAGCAACTGTCCTGGCTTCATTTCGCCAAAGGGTGAGCCCTCCATGCTGTAAATGCCCTCGGGCGTGACTTGCCCATAGCGGGCACCGTTGTCACTCGCAAAACGTACGAATTGTTTCACAACCTATCGCTCCATTCCCTGTTGTCTGGATCCAATAATGCGCCTTTACCACTGGCATCCCCGGGTTTTTCGACGAATCCGCACGCGCCCCTGCCATCGGTCCTCCCCCGGCTCGCTATCCCTCGGTCTTTCACACCTCAGTGCGGGACATCATCGAGCGAGGGGTACGCACGAACGGACCGGAAAGGTGTGCCAACAATCCCGCCGCTGCGATCAGGACGAACCCGACGCTCCCTATCGCCGAACCAAACCCAAGGGTCGCCGCGAGCATTCCCGAGACCGATGAGCCCATTAATCGGCCGGTACCCACGAATACTTCGTTAATGGCCATCCCAACCGGGCGCCGCGCACTGCTCAGGGTTGCCGACAAGAGCGTCACATTCGAAACGGGTAGGAACCCGGGACCAGTACCCGCGAGGGAGCTGGCGAGCACCAGGATCCACGGGACATCCGTAAGCGAGATGCTGATCAAAGAAACTGCGAGAATCCCCAGTGCCATGATGGCCGTACGATGAAACCCGATCCGCTCGCCGATATGAGCCGCCGCAAACCTACAGATAACGATTACGACACTTCGAAGGGTAAGCATCAACCCGAGCACAGAGGCGCTGTAGCCCAATGCACTGACGTGCAGCGGGAATAGGGTGTCGAGGACTGCCCAGGTTCCAAAGGAGAACCAGGTTCCTATCACCACGAAACGAAAGGTGGGGAGTCCAAACAGTGCAAGCCCGCCGTCCTGCGCGGTGAGTGTGCCGCCGGGGAGATCGTCCGCCCCCGCGGAAGGCTCCGAAGGACGAACCAGGGTACGCACTCGCTCAATTCCCAGGAGGCACATCACGCAATACACGACAAAAATGTACCGTGGCTCCACGCCTTCCAAAAGATATCCCGCCAGGGGAGGTCCAGCCAGGTAACTCACGGCATTGAGCCCGAGCGCGAAGGATATCAGGCGTCCCCCACCCGTCTTCAGGGTGCTACCCAGTTCTCCCAGGTAGGAGGCGAGCGACGGCCAGAAGACGGCATTGGCGGCACCGAACAATAATTGCCCCGCGAAGAGCATCCGATAGTCGGGGGCGAGGTAGTAGGTACACGCGGCGGCAACGCCGAGGATGAAGGAAACGAAGAAAACACCCCGCTCGCCAATGCGACGAACGAGTAGACCACCGGGTATGCAGAGCACGACCTGAATGAACGCGGTCGCCGCCATCAGGAAACCGATCACCGTCGGTTCCGCCCCAAGCCGCTGGGCGTATAGGGGCATAAGTGGCAGCACCAAGAACCAGGTAAACCCCTGGATCACGACCAGTACCAGAAGCACGCGGTATTCCGCGGCGCGATCCCCGAGTCCAAATGCCGCCCCCATATCGGACGACCTCCCGTCCGGCCCCATCAACTCGTGCTTTCGGCCTCGGTCTTGATGGCCTCGAGCATGGAGTTGCAATTGTCTCGTATTAGTTTCTTGATCAATGGGTCCAGGGCCGCCGCGAGCATGGGGACGCCGAGGCTCGCCTCCACCGTCAGGCGAATGCGGCAGTGCCCATTCATGGATACAAACGTCCAGTCACCCTGGAAGGTCTTGAGATCCCCCTCCAATTGGTAGTACTGGATACGAAGCGACTCGTCATCGAAATCTTCTTGCTCTACCCACCGGACAGGTTTTCCCTGAAGGCGCGCGACCCAGCGAGTGCGCGCCCAGTCTTTGCCGCGCTCCAAGACCGTGATCTCATCGACACTCGGCATGAACGCGGGGAACTTCTCCATGTCCGACGCAATCTCGTAGCAGCGCTCCGGTGGCGCTTCGACTAAAATTTCGGTCTCCACGTGGGGCATCAATATTCCTCCTAGGACAATTCCACGATGGTCGGTGCGAGCTCGGCCATGACTTCCTCGAGTATATCAAGGCCGCGGTCGAGGATATCGTCATCGATGTTCAAAGGTGGCGCAATCCGCATGACCGTCCAGTCCATCAGGCTTGGAATGACGAGCACACCACGGTCAAGCAACGTCGACAGGATCATCAAGCCACCGGACGGATTGGTGAACGCCAAGCCGGTGAGTAACCCGCGCCCCCGAACCTCGGCGATGATCTCTGGGTACTTCTCGCCGATCTCCTCCAGGCGAGCCATTACACGCCTCCCCTTTTCCCGGGCCTGCTCGGCCAGGCGCTCTTCGACGAGGACCTCGAGCGCGGCCATGGCTGCGGCCATGGAGACGGGGTTCCCGCCGGTGGTGCTCGCGTGAATATAGGGGTTCTCGTCGAGCACCGCGAACACTTCCGGCCTCGCTACCGTCGCCGCAACGGGCAAGACACCGCCTCCGAAGCCCTTGGCGAGGGTAATAATGTCGGGTATCACGTCCCACAATTCGCAGGCGAAATTGGCTCCCGTCCTGCCCATGCCCGTTTGCACCTCGTCGAGAATCAGGAGCGCGCCGGATCGGTCGCAGATTTCCCGCACCCCGGGCAGGTATCCGTCCGAGGGTACGCGTGCGCCCGCTTCTCCCTGGATGGGCTCCAAGACTACCGCCGCGGTATCGGGCCCGACCGCCGCATCCATGGCATCGAGATCATCGAAGGGAACGTGCGTAATGCCCTCCAGCAATGGGGCGAAAGCGTCACGATAGGTCCCCTTGGCCGTTAAGGAGAGCGCCCCCATCGTCTTACCGTGATACCCGCCCTCGGCTGCGACGAATCCCACGCGACCCGTTTTGACCCTTGCCATCTTCAGGGCGAACTCGTTGGCTTCGGCTCCCGTTGCGGAAAAGAAGCTCATCTGTAAATCACCGGGAAGAAGCGCCGCGAGTCGCTTGGCCACCTCGCCCTCCTGGGCACTCAGCAGCGTCTTCGTCGACATCCCGATCCGATCAAGGCAGGCACGCACCGCATCCACGATGCGAGGATGGCGATGTCCGGCATTCAGTACGGCATATCCCGAGCAGAAGTCGATGTAGGATTTGCCCGCACTATCGCGGACGGTGGAGCCTTCTGCGTAATACTCGACGCTATCCAAACCGAGCAACCGATAAATCCGGGCTCGACCGGGATTTACGTATTTCTCGAGATTCTCGAGGACCGCTTCTGGCGAGGCAGTGTCGTGACGTAGATCTCGCGTCATATGTGGTGTAACCACCTTCCCATCATGCACTCGACAATCATTGTACTCTTCAACGGCGAAAACCTCTAGCACCCAAGCGGAGCTTCAAGCCAGCAACGGAAGTGATACAATGGGTCCGATTATCCCGGTTCCATCCGGGCAACGGGAAAGGAGCCATCACGTGTCCGAACATACCCTACTTTCGGGAAACGAAGCCATCGCCCTCGGCGCACACCTGTCAGGAGTTCGGGTGGCCACCGGCTATCCCGGTACCCCCAGCACCGAGATCCTCGAAGCGCTCGCCGCGGGTGATCATGATGAGACCGTCGTGCAATGGTCGGTAAACGAAAAGGTCGCCCTCGAGGTCGGTATCGGCGCTTCCCTGGCCGGGCGACGCACCCTCGTGACGATGAAGCACGTCGGGGTAAACGTGGCGGCGGACCCCCTGATGACCTTTACGTACATGGGAGTCAATGCCGGCCTGGTCCTGGTAACCGCAGACGATCCCGGGATGCACAGCTCGCAAAACGAGCAGGATAACCGAAACTATGCGCGTTTTGCCAAGATTCCCGTGCTTGAACCATCGGATAGCCAGGAAGCCTGCGACATGGTACAGGCGGCCTTCGAAATATCCGAACGTTACGACACACCCGTACTATTGCGCTCTACCACCCGAATTTCGCATTCGAAGACCCCGGTCAACCCGGGCGATCGGACCGAAAGCCGGGTTGATCCGGGTTTCATCAAGGACCCGAGCAGGACGGTCATGATGCCCGCCTACGCCCGTGGCCGCAGGGTCGCGGTCGAAGAGCGCAGCGAGAAATTGCGTGCCTATGTAGAAGAGGTGTCGGATGCCGCTCCATCTTCGCTGAACCGTGTCGAGATGCGAGATGCGACAGTTGGTATCATCACCGGGGGAATCGCCTATCAATACGCCCGTGAAGCCCTTCCGGACGCCAGCATATTCAAGATGGGCATCAGCTATCCCCTGCCCATCGCGGCCATTGAAGATTTTGCCGGACGTGTAGACCGGCTATATGTCGTCGAGGAGCTGGATTCTTTCTGGGAAACCGAGTTGTTGGCCGCCGGCATTGCGATTACACCTTCAAGCCTCCCCCGGGTAGGCGAACTATCGGCGGATGCCGTTCGAGCCGCGCTGTCCGCGGACACCGGTCCTCCAACGCACGACCCGGCCGCAGACATCCCCGTCCGCCCACCCGTTTTGTGTCCCGGCTGTCCACACCGGGGCATCTTCTACACGCTTCGTCGGCGCCGGTACACGGTTAGCGGAGACATTGGTTGTTACACCCTCGGCGCACTCCCACCGCTCGAATCGATGCACACGTGCATTTGCATGGGTGCAAGCATTGGCGCCGCTCTGGGCATTGAAAAGGCCCTCGGCGAAGAAGCCCCACCAACGGTCGCAGTCATCGGGGATTCCACCTTCATGCACTCAGGTATGACCGGGCTCGCCGATGTGTTCTTCAACCGCGGAAACGTGACCACGATCATCCTGGATAACCACACCACGGCGATGACCGGTCACCAGGGGAATCCGACGGCGGGATATGATGCACACTTGGCCGATGCGCCTCGACTGGATTTCGAATCGCTCGTCCGGGGCCTGGGCGTGCAACACGTCAAGCGCATTGACCCTTATGACCTCGAGCATTTCGATGCCGTCCTGACGCAATGTGCGGATCACGAAGGGCCTTCCGTAATCGTCGTCGAAGGGCCCTGTGTGCTGCTCCCGACTGCTGATCCGGGCACGATTCCCTGCGTGAGCGACCAATGCGTCGGTTGTGGGGCGTGCCTGCGGTTGGGTTGTCCCGCGCTACGCCGGCGGGGTACCGACAAACGCGCGCAGGTAAGCATTAACGCGGACCTGTGCACCGGATGTGCCCTTTGCGTCCAGGTCTGTCCATACTCGGCCATCGTCGGCGAAGGAGCTGATTCGTGATGTCCCGCATCGACGACATACTGGTAGTCGGAGTTGGCGGCCAGGGAATTATCCTCGCGACCGACGTGATCGCGGAGGTATTCCTGCGGGCAGGTCACGACGCCAAAAAATCAGAGGTGCACGGCATGGCGCAGCGGGGTGGATCCGTCGAAAGCCACGTGCGCCGGGGCGAAGAGGTTCACTCGCCGCTGATCTCCCCGGGTGCCGTGCAGGTTCTAGTAGCTATGGAAGGTCTCGAGGCGCTGCGCTATGCGCACATGGTATCTCGGGGCGGTATCATCCTCTACGATCCCCTCGAGATTCCCCCGCTGGCCGTTGCCACCGGGCAGTCACAGTATCCCGAGGATCTCTCCGAGAGGCTGTCCCTCTACAGCGCGAAGGTATATCCGGTTCCTGCTTTTGCCCTTGCCTCGGAACTCGGGAACACGCGGACACAGAATGCCGTACTCATCGGCGCCCTCGCCTCCCTGATGGAGATACCCGATACGCTGTGGCGCGAGGTCTTATCGCGCCGGGTTCCAGCCCGCGCGGTCGATGTCAACCAAGAAGCATTTGCGCTAGGAAGCAAGGCGATCGTGCGGGGCTCGTGAAGGCGCGCAGCCCACTTCAGCCCCGGTAAGGATAGAATCGTGGAGGTGTGATTTGAAGACTCATCCCCGGACGGTTTTCCAAGATGCATGGATCGTGGACGGTTCCGGTAGTCCACCGCGCCGAGGCGATGTATCAGTCGTGGGAAAGCGAATCGAACACGTCGGATCAATCCCTGTAAATGCCGGTGACCACCAGATCGAGGGAGCAGGACTCGTGCTCTGCCCGGGATTCATCGACCTCCACTCCCATCTCGATTTCACCTTGTCAAACAATCGGCGCTGCACAAACCTCGTCGCCCAGGGCATCACGATGGCCATCGGTGGAAACTGTGGCTTCTCTGCCGCGCCCACCGGTCCCCGGATGGCGAAACACCAGGAGGACAGGGGCAGGGAGGCCCACCGGGGCCGCCTATCCGGCTGGTTCGAGAAGATCGAAGCGCTGGGCCTGGGGCTGCACGTGGGAACCTACGTCGGCCAGGGCAACCTGCGCGCTGACGCGATGGGCACCGATGCGACCCAACCCCCTACGCGGGATCAGATGCGCGAGATGAAGCGCACCCTCCGTACCGCCCTGGACGACGGCGCCTTCGGCCTGTCCACGGGTCGAGACTACGTACCGGGATGCTATTCGACCGAAGAAGAAATCCGCGATCTCGCCGGTGCGCTATCCGGCCATACGGGTGCCTTCTACATCAGCCACCTCCTGGACGAATCCGCTGGGCTGGTCGCGGCCACCCGGGAAGCCCTGAGCATCGGTCGATCCGCGGGGGTTCCGACGTTGCTGTCCCATCACAAGGCCGTGGTACCCACGAATCGCGGCCTCACCCGGCAAAGCCTGGCATTGGTGGATGAAGCGCTGGACGAAGGATACGACGCCAGGCTGGATGTATACCCCTACGACTTTTCCGCCACAATACACCTCTTCGATATGTTACCCGATCGCATTACCGCCAGGGGCCGCGACGCGGCCCTGACAACTCTGCGCGACGACGAAGCGTTTTCGCGCGTAGCGAACGAATTACACAGCGGATACCCCGGCTGGACCAGCGCTCTTGCGGATTTCGATTTCGGCTACACGGTACTGGTGAGTCCCGGGCACCCGGGCGTGAATGGGATGACCATCGCCGACATCGCCCGGGATTGGGGCCTCGATCCCGCAGAAACCGTTCGGCGACTCGTACTGGCCGATTCCGGGCAAGCGATATGTTCCCTCACGATGGACGAGGACGATGTGAGCCGGGTTATCGCGCATCCCCGGGCGGCCATATGTACAGACAGTCCCGCCCTGGATTCCCCGGAGGGAAACTTTCGAACCTCGATCCACCCGCGCAGTTATGGCACCTATCCCCGCCTGTTCGCACGCTACGTGCGCGAGAAGGGTGTGCTTAGCATCGAGGAGGCTGTCTATCGGTGCACGGGACTCCCGGCATCCTGGCTCGGCCTATCGAATCGTGGCATCATTGCGCCGGGCGCCCATGCGGATCTCGTGCTCTTCGACCCCGAAGCGATCACCGACCACGCCACGCTCGAGAATCCGACAGAGGGTCCAGAAGGTGTGAACCGGGTGATGGTCAATGGCATCTGGGCCGTAGAGGACGGTACCCCGACGGGCAGCCTGTCCGGTCAGGTGATACGACGGGATCGCTAATTACCGCTGATTACGCGCGTGGCCGACGAGGCACTGTCATCATGCCCCACCGGCCACGCACCGTTTTTTGCGTACTCGTTCGCTAGAAATTCTCGAAGTTGATCTCGAAGAAGGAACGCGGATGCTTGCAGACGGGGCAGCGTTCCGGCGCCATGTTGGCCATCTGTATGCAGCCACAATTGCGGCAGTGCCAGGATGTCTTCGAATCGCGCTCGAATACCTTGCCGCTATCCACCCGCTCCTTCAGCGTCAAGAACCGGCGCTCATGCTCCGCTTCTGCCTCCCCCACGCCGCGGAAGAAGTCGGCAATCTCTTCAAAGCCCTCTTCACGAGCCACCTTTTCGAACTCCGGGTACATCTCCGTATGTTCGTAGTTTTCCCCCTGGGCAGCTGCCTCTAGATTGCTGGAGGTATCTCCGAGGGCATCGAGGAAGCGAAACGCGCGCTTGGCGTGTTGCTTTTCGTGTTCGGCTGCCTGCTCGAAGATAGCCGCAATCTGCTCATACCCATCGCGGCGCGCTCTCTCCGCGAAAAAGGTATACTTGTTTCTCGCCTGGGATTCGCCGGCGAAAGCGGCCTGAAGATTCTCTTCTGTCCGTGTTCCCTTTAGTGACTTCATCTATGCAATTCTCCCCTTCCAACTGAAAGCAACCCCCGGAGCATAGGGAGAACCCGTCCGGGGGCAGCAAGTTTGTCGAACTAGCAACAAGAATCGGTATCGGCCTCTTTGAACTTCTCTTCACCGGTCACCCCACAGTTGGGGCAGGTCATATCCTCGGGTACGCCGGCCTTACCCTTTCCCGGATCGAGGTCGCCGAGGGGATCCCCACCCTGCGGGTCAAAGCTGGTTCCGCACGCTATACATTGCCACATGAGCATTCCTCCCTCCGCCTGAGATCAGCCAAAACGGGGAGTGCCCCGATTTGGCTGAAAATCATCCCTGCAGTTCCTCGAACTCGTCCTTGGATGCACCGCAATCGGGGCAGATCCAGTCGTCTGGCAAGTCATCAAAGGAAGTGCCGGGTTCTATCCCACCGATGGGATCACCAGCCTCGGGGTCATAAATGTAGCCGCAAATCACGCATTCCCACCTGGACACGTGCCTCACTCCTCTCAGTGGATTGTCCTGACGTATCGTTTATTCGACCTCAAGGGTCGCCTCCCCTTGCCATAGCCCATGTATGTTGCAATAGCTCATGGCCATGAGTGTCCCGGGAGCGGCAAAGCTCGCGGTGACCGTCAACTTAGGCTCCGCCTTGGGGAAGGCGGCCTCATCGGTCTCGGATCCATGCACGGAAAACTGGTAGTCGCCAATCTCCACCGGGAACTTGGCTTCGTCTGCCTGGAAGAACAGCTTGATCCACGCGATGAAGTGTTCGGGAACGTTCGGATGCGCGATCTCGCGCCCGACAGACACGGTGATCTCGCAGGGCTCACCCTTTTTCACCGTGGTCGGGGGCTCGATTACGGGTACGTGTTTCTCTTTCTTCCAATCCGCGTCTTGTATGCGGTCCGAAAGGGACAATTGCATCACTCCCAATGCGTATTTTGGTATGTCTACATAGTTACCCAATCTTCCCCGGGGTATACACATATCTGGAAATTTCCGCGGGAAGGTAAGGAAGTCCTTCTCAGGGTATAGTAGAGAACAGGTGACAATGATAGGGAGGCGATATGCTTGGAAAAAGTCTACGTTTTTGCCACTACAGAGCGCGAAGCGGGCGTTGCGCAGTCATTCGATGCCCTGGCACCGGCGAGTCTGGCCGGCAAGAGAACCCTGGTCAAGCCAAACTTCAACACAGCGGATCCGACCCCGGGTTCGACACATCACGATACGCTCTCGGCTATCCTAGATGGGGCTCGGCGGCGTAACCCCAAGGCGTTGGCCGTCGGCGATCGCAGCGCACCGGAAACCGCCGGCGTACTCCGCGAGAAAGGGGTTCACGCGTTGGCGTCCGCTTACGAGGCCGAGGTGCTGGACTTCGACCTGCTACCC
>PUNF01000160.1 GCA_003552525.1 Clostridia bacterium
TGGGGCCGGGGCGGGGACAAGCCGTTCTCGAGGGGGCTTGGGTCCGGGGGAAGCCTCATCCGGGCATCCGGGGTCCCCGGCAATACGGTGAAGGGGCCCACCGGGGGCCTCTTCACCATCCAATGTCACGGACCCGAAAAAGAAGTGTCCCCGCTCCGCGGAGGAGATTGCCCCACCTACATAGAAGATTCCATAATTCTGAAAGCCAATGTCAGTCCTAAACGCTTACATCCCCCGCTTCACGCTCGTTTTTCGTATGGACCAACGGCGTCGCGGGATAGACGGGTACGCGGGTAGGGAAGTCCTTGCAACGGCTAGGGGGGAATGCACATATGCAGCGAGTCAACGAAAAGCGAGGATGGATCGTAACCTTCGCGGGCCTGGGTGTCAATCTCGTACTGGGGATCCTGTATGCCTGGGGCGTCATATCCGCCGCCCTCATCGATAACCTGGGTTGGACGGCCACGATGACGCAGATTCCCTATATGCTGGCCTGCGTCGTATTTGCCATGTCCATGGTCCCCGGCGGGCGCCTCCAGGATCGCATCGGTCCCAGGATCGTGATCATGGCCTCCGCCATATTGGCCGGTATTGGTTTTACGCTGGCGGGCCTGATCACCACCCTACCCGGGCTTACCGTATCCTTCGGGTTGATCTTCGGGCTGGGCATGGGCATGGGCTATGCGGCGCCGACCCCGGCGGCGGTGAAATGGTTCAGTCCCGTCAAACGCGGTCTCATTTCCGGCCTGGTCGTCAGCGGTTTCGGGCTGGCCCCGGTGTACATCGCCCCCCTCACCACAACCCTCATCAATCGCGTGGGGATCCACAATACCTTCTTCCTGATGGGTGCGGGGTTCTTCGTGATCATCATGGCCCTGGCCCAGGTCATAAGGAATCCCCCGGAGGGATACGCTCCCCGGGAGGATTCGGGGGCATCGCTTTCCGCGCCCCAGCGGCGGACGCCCGTGGACATGGATTGGTTCCAGGTCCTTCGGACGCGGCAGTTCTACATGCTCTGGACCATGTTCTCCCTCGGCACGTTCGCCGGACTCCTGTTGATCGGGCAGTTGTCCAAGATCGGCCTGGAGCAGGCGGGCATCACGTCCGGGTATATCCTCATCGCCGTATACGCCATCTTCAACGCCGCGGGTCGTTTGCTATGCGGCGTGATCTCAGATCGGCTCGGGAGAATGCGGACCCTGATGGGGATGTTCGCGATGCAGGTCGCCATCTACGCCGTGTTCGTCCGGCTGGTGACCCCGGGTAGCCTCATTTTTGGCGTTGCGGTCGTCGGGTTCACCTTCGGTGGGATGCTGGCCCTCTTTCCCGCGACCTGCGCGGATTATTTCGGATTGAAAAACTTCGGCGTCAACTATGGAATGCTGATCACCGCGTGGGGTGCCGGTGGACTGATTGGTCCCCTCCTGGGGGGCCTGGTGCGCGACATCACCGGAACCTATGCCCTCAGCTATACGATCTCCGCAATGGTGAGTGTTGTCGGAATCATCCTGGCCGTCATCACCCGACCACCGGCGGAGGGAGACCTCGTCGCGGAAGTCGCCGTTGGAGCGGAGCCCGTAGATTGAAGGTTCCGTTTGTTTAGGGCTCCCACAAAGCCGTGTACCCAAAGGAGATCGGCGCCCATCCCGACCTCGCCGAGGGTCCTCCGGGCTGCAATGCGGCCACCTCATGCGATCTGCTTCTCCACCACCGGTTGTGCCGATCTCGGATCGGGTAGCTCCTGTGCGTACGCATGCGGTGTTCGTCAACGGCCCGGATCAGGCATGATCGTAGGCTCGGTTGCCCTTCCGTCCGATATCGTCCATGCTATGCTCGGACATCTGGCTTCTTCATTTGCATCGCCTATCACCGTTCCTCCCCTCGGCACTCGGCTGACTAAGTACGCTGCAGGCAGTCCCAGGTGCCGAGCCCTGTTTCAGACGCCGCCCGGATGCTGTACCTTAGCTCCAAAGGTACGGGATGGGTAAAGGCATACCGGATCTCATCCTTGCCGCTGGAGGAGGTGTCCTTGTCGGTTTCGTCGGGACCCACGTCACTCGCTTCATATCGCGTAGCAATTGGGTGTCGGGTAAGACCCAGGAATTGACCATCGCCTTCTCGGTGGGTCTCGCCGTGCTTTCGGTTCGGAGGTGCTCCCCTACTCGGGATTCCTGGCGGTCATGGTCATGGGTTTCGTGCTCCTGGAGACTGCACCGGCCATGGCGAGACGGCTGCGCGTGGCCTACGAAAAGGTGTGGGCGGTTGCCCAGATATTCCTCTTCGTCCTCATCGGTGCGCTCGTTGATCTCGACGTGGTGGCCACAGCCGGGGCCCGCGGCCTGGCCATCGTGTTGATCGCCCTGGTGGTCGGGCGCTGGCTCGGGATTTTCGCCTCAACCTGACGTTCCAGGTTGACCCTCGGCGAGCGGGCGTTCATGGCCATAGGTGATATGGCCAAGGCTACGGTTCAGGCGGCCATCGGGGGGATCCCCCTGGCGGCTGGCGTCGCCCACGGGGAGACGATGCTGGCGATCGCGGTGCTCTCCATCCTGGTCACGGCACCCCTGGGGGCCTGGGGAACCAAGTTCCTGGCGCCACTTATGTTGGAATGCGGACACGTCGATCCGACACGTCGAGACGCCGAGGTCGCCGGGGGTGGAGCATCTCGACAGGGCACTGTCGGTGGTATCGGATCTCGACCATCGTTTGGAGGTTCGTGGAGGAAACCCGGTGGAAGAGATCGTTTCACTGGCCGACCGGGCCAACGCCGACTACATCTTCCTCGGCAAGTCCAATCGATCCGGATCGGCACAGTTGATGGTGGGCAACGTCGCCCAGCACGTCCTGGAGCGCACCGAGGTCCCTGTGATCCTGGTGGATCAGAACAGTATGCCGAGCTAACGCGCGTCCGACGGAGAGGGATCGGGGTGCGGTTCCCCGGTGTCTGCCTCGCCGGCTGGTTGCGCTTTGCCGGGTTCGCATCTTTTGCAGGGGGCATGACGACGCCGGCGAAAAGGTCCCGTGTTACAGGGTCCCGTGGATTCGGCCACCTGTCTCGACTTCATCGCCAACCCCTGGGGATTTTCGTGCCCAGCGTCGGGTCCCGACATCTAGTGCCGCGCTCATACACCAGAACAGCACGGGGTGCCCGTGTCGAGTGGTCGGAGTATCCGCCCGATACATAACACATTCACGCGTGCAAGGCAGACATGAAGGGGGTTCATCTGCCTAACCGACTGCGAAGCCGGGTGATTGATTCGTTATAATGTGAGGTGCTTGGGGAATCCTAGAGCTCATTCATTCCTGTTGAAACCGCAGAGATTTGGAAAGGGTGTTCCTCCATATGAATGCGAACTGGCAGACGGGGCGATCGAAACGGAAGAGTCAAGAGTTTCTGAGGGGTGCCATCGATATCCACGTGCATCCAGGTCCGCACCTTGCGAGTAGCCCACGTAGTACCGATCCCATAAGTGCGGCAATAGAGGCTCGCGAAGCGGGCATGAGCGCCATGGTTATCATGGACGTGTTCAATATGTCCGTGGGCACGGCGTGGATGGTCAACCAGATGGTGGACGGCATAGACGTCCACGGTGGAATTATCCTAAATACTGTGTTCGGGGGCATGAACCCACGCGCCGTCAAGACCGCACTTTACTATGGCTCTGGGGCGAGATTCGTTAGTTTCGGTGCCCACTCGACTCTATTTCAGGCGAGCAAGGAGGGTCGGTGGGAGGATGGCAAGTGGATTACGCTGAAAGAGACTTACCCCGAGTTCGTCGAGGACGAGCTGAGTAAGTGCATACATATCCCCGAGGGTGAACCCTCCAAGGAACTGGCGGAAATTCTGCAGCTGATCGCGGATCGCCCGGAGATATACCTCGTCACCGGTCATGTTTCTACGGATGAGGCATTTCGTTTAATCGATTTGAGTGAGGAATACGGTATCAAGAAAGTACTGGTATCCAATGCGGTAGCGGAGAACATGACCTCCGAAGAAATGCAACACGCCATCGATTCAGGCGCCTACATCGAGAGGCTGCTCGCGGCGCATACCCATACCACTCCCATACCCAAGACCCATTACTACGTCGAGGAGAAGTATCGCGCCATGGACGAGGGTCTCGAGGGTGAGACATCGGGTGGAGTTGCCAAGATCGCCGAGCAAATGATCGAACATGGTGCGGAGAATTTCGTGATTGGAACTGACTTCGGGGTCTATACGCTACCGACGCCGGTAGAGGGATTGCGCGAGTTCATCGCTTGCCTGATGGATATGGGACTTCCTGACGAAGACATTATCAGCGTCACTCGGACGAACCCGGGCAGGTTGCTCGACATGGATGTCTGAAGAGTGGAATGCGGATGGTAGGGCGGACGAAATTCTGGGGAAACCAGTGCTACCGGGCAAATCCTTCGTGTGCCATAGAGCCCGCATGGCCAGGTCTCTGGGGGACCATCCCCCATCCGGGATTGACCCGCGCGTCTGCAACATGGCTGCTAACGAGCCGTTATACGGTGAAAACGAGAATGAACGAACGTCTGCCTCATTGCGGTGCGAGCACTCACGGGTGGTCGGGGTGTCCGGGATGGAGACCGCGACGATATCGACGAAACGGATGTCGGACCTTTCGACTTACGCGCAAACCGAACAA
>PUNF01000067.1 GCA_003552525.1 Clostridia bacterium
GGCACGCTGCAGGGCCCGAATGTCGAGCTGCTTGGGGAAGTCCTCGAGACGGGTGCAGCTGTGATCGCTTCCGGCGGGGTTGGATCCGTGGAGCACCTCCGGATCCTGGCAAGGCTCGCGGCCGGGAATCCAGATCTCAAGGGCGTGATTGTCGGACGTGCGCTTTACGTGGGCACCCTGGAGTACGAACTGGCGAGCGAGATAGTGAGGGAGGAGCTGCAATGTTGGCGAAACGAATAATCCCCTGCCTCGACGTGACAGATGGTCGCGTGGTCAAGGGGGTAAACTTCTTGCAGTTGCGGGACGCAGGAGATCCGGCGGAAATGGCCGCGGCATACTCTGATGCCGGAGCCGATGAGCTGGTGTTCTTGGACATTACCGCGACGTCGGACGATCGTGAGACAGTACTAGATTTGGTCCAGGAGATCTCGCGGAATGTATTCATTCCACTTACGGTGGGCGGTGGTATTCGCACGGAGGAAGACGCGCGTGCTGCACTGCGCGCCGGTGCAGATAAGGTATCGATGAACTCGGCGGCCGTGGCCGACCCCTCGCTTGTGGAGAGATCTGCGCGTCAATTCGGTGTTCAATGCATCGTTGTTGCTATAGATGCACGGCGCAACGATGGTGGGTGGGAAGTGTATGTGAAAGGCGGGCGTGAGGGCACCGGTCTCGATGCCCTAGAGTGGGCGGAGCGGGTGGCCGAGCTCGGCGCCGGGGAGCTCCTGGTCACGAGTATGGATCGCGATGGCACCGTGAGTGGCTATGACACGGAACTGCTCGGTGCTCTGGCGCGCCGGGTAGACATCCCACTCATCGCATCGGGGGGCGCAGGAAACCCCGGTGATATGCTTCGTGCCTTTGAGGCAGGCGCCGATGCTGCGCTGGCGGCTTCGATATTCCATTACGGATCCTATAGTGTGCGGGACGTCAAGGATTACCTGGCTGCGAGGGGGGTTGATGTGCGGCTGTGAAGTGTTCGATCCAGGGGGTCCAATTTGACGCAGCGGGCCTCGTTCCTGTGGTTGTACAGGATGTGACCGACGGTCGGGTGTTGATGCTTGCGTATGCGGACGCACGGGCGATCGCACTCACCCGGGAAACCCGGCGAGCCCATTTTTACAGCCGTAGCCGCCAATCGATTTGGGAAAAAGGCGCCACATCCGGGAATGTCCTCCAGGTGCAGGGCATTCGGGTGGATTGTGACAGTGATGCCCTTCTTTATTTGGTACGGCCAACGGGGCCCGCGTGTCATACGGGGGCCCATTCGTGTTTTTATCGATTCCTAGATAGTGAAAGCGGGCGGGCGAGCAATCCGATTCTCGTAGAACTCGCCGAGGTGATCGCCGATCGGGCGGAGAATCCAACGGAGAAATCATACGTGAGCCGGCTGCTCACGGGTTCGCCGGAAGGGCGCCTTCGAAAGATTGGCGAAGAGGCTTCAGAGGTGATGCTGGCCGGGGCGCTGGAAAGGAAAAATCTGCCAGCAGAGGTGGCGGATCTCTGGTTTCACACCCTCATCGTGCTCAAGGCAGCGGGAGCCGATTACCGTGCGGCTCTCGATGCACTGATCCATCGCAGGCGCTAGAGCATGCGGGAAAGTCACACTAACGAACGTGCGAAATCTTGGCGGGCGATTCGCCCGGTTTCGCTATTTGGGCAGGAGACTTCCGTTCGGGCGGGGAATTCCCCATCTTAGCCATATCGCTGCCGGAGCAAATCCTCGGAAGGGACGCTTCTCAAAGATGATTTCCGAATGGTTGCGTCGCGCACGTGGGACGCACGGGAGAGATAGGGATATTGAGAATGGAGAACTCGCCGACGGCGCAATGCGTGAAATCCCACTTCGCGCAATCAGCGCGAATCCCTACCAGCCCCGACAGGTATTCCACGCTAGTGCCATAGAAGAGTTGGCCGAATCAATTCGACGGGTTGGCGTTATCGAGCCGATCGTGGTGCGCCCACACCCGGTAGAAGAAGCGCACTATCAGTTGCTCGTCGGAGAACGTCGTGTGCGCGCGGCCCGCGCGGCTGGGCTGCGCGAAATCCCCGCGGTGGTCCGTGATGTTGACGAACACGAGATGGCACTCCTCAGCCTGGTAGAGAACCTCCAGCGGGAAGACTTGCATGCGCTGGAGGAGGCTAAGGCGATGCAGCGCATGTTGGATGAGTTTTCCCTGACACAGGAGGAGTTGGCCCGCGGTCTCGGGGTCAGCCAGTCGGGGATATCGAATAAGTTGCGACTGCTGAACCTTTCCGAGGGGGTACAGGATTCGTTGCTCGGGTATGGATTGAGTGAACGCCACGCTCGTGCACTCCTGCGTGTCCCAGACGAGGGGGCACAACTTGAGTTGATCGAGGCTGTGTACTCCGACCGGCTTTCTGTGAAAGAAATGGAGAAGCGGATTGAGCAGATGCTGTCACGGACGAACCGCGTCCGTCGCCAACCCATGAAGGGCATTGTCCGTGATCTCCGCATATTCATCAACGGTTTCCGCCAGACTGCCGACGCTGTCCGCGATGCAGGCTTCGATGTGCAGGTGGAAGAGGTTGAGATGGATGAGGGATACCGCATGATTGTTGAAATGCGCCGGGCAAAGCCCGACGGGGAGGGAAGCCGGAGCGATGAGTAGGATCGTGGCGATTGCAAACCAGAAGGGCGGGGTCGGGAAGACCACTACCGCAGTCAATCTCGCTGCGTGCCTTGCCGAAGCCGAGGGGAGGGATGTTCTGCTGGTCGACGCAGACCCACAGGGCAACGCCACCAGCGGTGTGGGATTTGACAAGGCGCGTGTGACGGACAGCATTTACGATGTGCTCATCGAGGGATTGCCGGCGGAGCGCGCTATAGCGCGCACGAAGGTCCAGGGCCTTAGCCTTCTCGCGTCGACCATCGACCTTGCGGGTGCCGAGATCGAACTTGTCCCGCTGATCGCAAGGGAGACGCGTCTCTCCCGGGCGCTCGAGCCCGAGCGAGAGCGGTATGATTTCATCGTCATCGATTGCCCTCCAAGCCTCGGCTTGCTCACGCTGAATGCTCTAACGGCGGCGGATTCGGTGCTGATTCCGATCCAATGTGAGTATTATGCTCTCGAAGGGTTGACACAGCTGTTGAGTACGATCCGTCTGGTGCAACGCAATCTGAACCACGATCTACAGATCGAGGGTGTACTGCTCACCATGTTCGATGGTCGGACCAACCTGAGCATCGAGGTCGCTGACGAGGTGAAGCGCTACTTTCGTGATCGCGTGTTCGGGACGGTGATTCCTCGCAATGTCCGCTTGAGCGAGGCTCCGGGCCACGGGTTGCCAATCGTTCACTACGATCCGTCTTCCCGAGGCGCTGAAGTCTATCGGGATCTCGCGAAGGAGCTGATCGAACATGTCCAAGAAAGGTCCGCGGCTGGGTAGGGGCCTCGACGCTCTCCTGGCCGGTAGTGCGCCTTCGGAAGCGGGCGACGTCGTTTCGGTAGACGTAAATAGCATTGCACCCAATCCGTACCAACCACGCAGAACCTTCGACGAGGATAAGCTGCGCGAGTTGGCGGATTCGATTGCCACGCATGGTGTCGTGCAGCCGATCCTCCTGCGCCCAGCCGAGGAAGGTCGGTACGAGCTTGTGGCCGGGGAGCGTCGATGGCGTGCTGCGCAGAAGGCAGGACTCCGAGAAATACCCGCCCTGATCGATGATCTCCCCGATCGCGATGTGATGGAAATTGCCCTCATCGAAAACCTCCAGCGCGAGGATCTGAACCCACTCGAGGAGGCGCGGGCATACAGTGTGCTGCAAAACGAGTTTGGTTTGACACAGAAGGCGCTCTCCGAGCGGGTGGGGGTCAGTCGGCCGCAGGTTGCGAACATGTTGCGGTTGCTTAAGCTCCCCGAGCCCGTCCAGGATATGGTTGCGTCGGGCCGCCTGACCACCGGGCACGCAAAGATCGTGCTTGGGTTCCCCGAAGAATCCCAGATCGCGTTCGCGGAAGCCGTGTCCGAGCAGGGGCTCAGCGTTCGCGAGGCCGAACGGTTGGCGGCTCGATGGGGTGCCGAGGAACCGCCTACCCGGGGCCGTGGGCAGGCCGAGGACGGTGACCAGGTGTTTCGGCGCGATCTCGAGCGGCGGCTGGCGTTTGCGTTGAACGCCAGGGTGCGACTTCAGGGCCGCGGGGCCCGCGGCCGCCTTGTCATCGAGTATCGCGATAATGAGGAGCTGGAACGGCTTCTCGCCGTTCTCGGGGTGCAAGATGAGGGTTGATGTTTGCGCGCGATGCGTTCCACGTGGAACATTCCATGGCCATCGATGGCCACGAGGGGGCTCCGGATGAGCGGAACCCTGGTGAATTTCTTCGCGATACTCGCGGGCACCGTGCTGGGGTCGATGGTTCTGCGCAATATGCCAGGCAGGGTCCTATCGACTGTTACCAGCGGCGTCGCGCTCGCGGTAGTGGTGATCGGGATCGACTCCGTGATGACCCCCCATAGCCCGTTGATTACCATCGTGAGTCTCGCGCTGGGTGGTGCGGTGGGCGAGCTCCTCGACATCGAGGCGCGCCTCGAGCGGCTGGGTGCCCGGGTGACGGGGGAAGGGGAGGCGACGGGTGCGGCGAGGGGTGCTCTCACGGCGACCCTGATATTCTGCGTTGGCCCTATGGCGATACTCGGGGCGATCCAGGGCGGGTTGCTCGGCGAACACGCTACCCTCTATGCGAAGAGCCTGCTAGATGGAATTACCGCTACCGTGCTGGCCAGCACCTTTGGTCCCGCCGTCGGCCTTTCCGCCCTTGCCGTGCTGGCGTACCAGGGCGCGATTGCCCTTTCCGCATCGACATTGTCCGTCCTGATGACGGACGTTGCCATTGCGCATTTGACAGCTGCGGGTGGCGCGCTCGTGATAGCGCTCGGCATCAACATGTTGGGTATCGGCGAGATCCGCGTCGGCAATCTCCTGCCAGCCATCGCATTTGCCCCGGCGATGGCCGTATTGTTTCCTGGCTTGGTGCTATAATAATTGATAGGACTCGTGGTTCTCGGGATCGGAAAGGAATGGGCATGCAAAAGTCACAGGTTCGCTACGCAGCTATCATTAATCCGATCGCCGGCGGCGGTCGCGCGCTGCGTGGTTGGCGTGCCCTTCGCGAGATCATTCATCGCACCGGGGAGCTCGAGGAATATTATACCGAATATCCGGGGCACGCGACGGAGGTCGCGCGTGTCCTGACGCGCAAATCGTACACGATGGCCATCGCAGTAGGGGGCGATGGCACCATTCACGAAGTCATTAACGGGCTAATGGAAGAAAACGGCGACGGACACTACGTCGGCCCGCTGTTTGCCACGCTTCCCCTCGGTCGGGGGAATGATTTCGCCCGCACGTTCCAGCTCGCTATGGACCCCGGCGAGGCCTGGGCCTACCAAACGAACGGGAGGGTCAAAGGTCGCCTCATTGACATTGGACGGGTCGAGCCGGACCAGGGCGCAGGCAGCTACTTCGTCAATATGTGCGGTGCGGGCTTCGACGCGGACTCAGCGGCCGTCGCCAATCGTCTTCCGCGCGGGCTTGGTGGCGCACTTCCGTACGTCGTTGGTGTTTTGGTGAACTTCATTCGACTGCGGAATCGCGCCCTAGAAGTCCGCCTGCGCGGAGCAGAACGCGTATCGGCGTTCTCGCCTCCGGGGTGGGCGCCGGCAGGACCGGATTTGGACGGCAACCTGGTCCTCTCCGATGCGTTCCTGCTCACGTCCATCGGTATTGGTAAATACCTCGGGGGCGGCATGATGCTACTTCCCCACGCAGACCCCACCGACGGGATGCTGGACGTCATGGTGGCGCGGAGGGTGGGCCGGGCGCGGTTGCTTCGAATACTGCCGGGGATCTTCCGAGGCGAGCACCTTGGGGAACCCGAGGTGTCCTATTATCGTGCACGCGAGGTCGAGATCTTGGCACCGGAAAACACGCACATTCATGCCGACGGTGATCCGGTCGGTACCGGCGGAGCTACTGTCCGCGTGATCCCAAAGGTACTGCCGGTGGCGTTTTAGGGAGGGATCTTATGTTTACTGATCGAGTCGATGCGGGGGCGGCGCTCGCGAAGGCGCTGCCCGATCAGGAAAACGCACGCCAATGGCAAATACTGGGAATTCCCCGCGGGGGTGTGGTCGTCGCGGCCGAGGTGGCCCGAATCCTCGCTCTTCCTTTGGCGGTTGTGCATGCAGTGAAAGTCCGTGCGCCGTGGAACCCGGAGCTTGCCATTGGAGCCGTGGCTGAAGGTATCGAGCCCATATTGGATCCCGCTTGGAAAGATCCGCGTGCGTTGTCCGATCAAGCCAGGGACTTGGCGGTCAGCAGAGCGCGCCAGGACCTCAATGAGCGGCAAGGGATCTATGGCGCTCCGGGCGAAGTTGCCGGAGAACACGTCGTCATGATCGATGATGGCGCCGCCACGGGATTCACCACGATCGCGGCAGCGCGTTCTCTGCGGGCGGCGGGTGTCGCTGAACTCGTCGTTGCCCTTCCCGTTTCCTCCGTTGAAGCGGCTCGAGCACTGGAAGATGAATGTGATCGGTTGATCGTGCTTGCCACGCCCCGAAACTTCATGGCAGTCGGGCAGTTTTATCGCGAATTTTCCGCCGTTGATGAGCATGAAGTGTTGCGGCTTCTTGGCCGATCCTAGGCGATGGGACGGCTGGGCTTTGATCGATCAGAGGACGGGTGCACAGTCGGGTGCGTCGGTGCATCACCTACACAGACCACACGGAACCATGTGATTGGAGGCAGTGATTTGTCAGATTTTACGCGGATAAAATGGGGAGGCCCCGAACCCGAGGATCAGTGGGAACAAGACATCTGGTTGATGGCGCGTCGAACGGCGTTGCTTTACCTACACTTTTCACGAGCGATCATCGATCGGCTCGGACCAGAGGAAGGGAAGGCGCTTATCAAGGACGTTGTCCTGGAATATGGGCGCGAATGTGGGCGGCACGTTCGGCGGGAGGTGGACGAGATGGGGGCGGAGCCTTCGCCGGCGAACTTTCACACAGTCGCAGACCTTCCTTCTCGTGGGTGGAGGCGAGAAGCCCACCAGCTGCCGAACGGGCAAGACCAGGTGCAGACACGACTTTGCCCACTCGCGGTAGTGTTTGCCGAGCAAGGTGAGGAAGAACTGGGCCGTATTTATTGCTGGGTGGACCAGGCCAAGGTTGAGGGCTACAATGATGCCCTCGAATGTGTGCATGCACACAACGTACTCGACGGCGATGCGTTTTGCGAGATCATCATACGGGAGAAGGCCACCGGGTCGGAGTAGGCATGATGTGTGATCACCAAAGTGGCACCGGGTGGATGCGTTCGATCGATGGTGACGCGAGGCATTGCCCAACGTCGTGTGTTATCATGGGGAATTGACACCGAAAACGCCTGATTTGAGAAAGGAACCCGGTCTCCTATGCCGGTGTATAGGGAGGGGGATGCGACCATGACCACCGAAGAGAATCAGGAACAGTGTCCTGGAATCGATGAAGCGATCGAAAAAGCGGATGAGCGACTTGCTGTCGGTGACAACTGGGAAGCGCTTCGCCTCTACTTGGAGATCATTGAGGAAGATCCCGAAAACGCATACGCCATTAACAAGGCCGGTGTTGCGTATGCCCGCATGGGTGAAATGGAGCACGCAGAACGGTGCTTCTATGACGCCGTAATCATTGACCATCGTTTCGTTCCGGCCCTTTCGAACCTGGGTAACATCTTTTTGGACCGCGAGCAGAACGAAATCGCCATCGCGTTGTACAGGAAGGGCCTGCGGTATGACCCGAATTACTCCGTCGCACACAATAACATTGCGGCGGCGTATAAACGCATCGGCAAGATTGATAAGCAAGTCAACCACTTCAAGCGTAGCCAGAAGATCATGGCGTTCGGGCGCGGGCGAGAAAGCCCCGAGGAAATGGTTAGTGGCAGTGAGGACCGCGATTACGACCCCGAAAGCGTGCCGAGGCGGCCGAGGCGGCGCTTCGGATGCCTCGGTGGCCTAGTCACACTGATCGGGTTACTCGCCCTGCTGGGATTTGCGGTTGGATGAGGAGGTAGCCCGGGCATCGCTGCCCCGGATATTTCCCGGGAAATATCCGGGCGTTGCCCCATGGATGGGAGAGTGGTCTGCGTGAGGGCACCGAGAAGCCTTGAGCGACGACACCGGGTTTCGCGAGAACGGACTCCTCGCCTGGCGAGCCCGAGATTATGGGCCCTAGCCCTCCTCCTTGCTATCGCGCTCTATGTGCTCGGCCTCCAAATTGATCACCTCTGGCCGGAACTCGGCCCTCCGGGGCGTGCGGTAGCCGCCTTTATTGCGGCCGGGACAATCGGGGAGTTCTATGTCCACAACAACTGGCCGGCCCTGAGAATGTCCCCAAGCGAAAGTCGAGACGTCTCGGTCGGGTTCCTTCTGATCGCGGGCATCGTCGCAATCATGCTGGCGTTGGTCGATGCCGTTCTCGGGGTGGTGCTCCCGGTTACACCACTGGCGTGGACCGCTTACATTGCGATGGTAGTCTTCGATGGCGCCCATCGGTATTGAGGAGGGGTGGTTTTGTCGGGGGAGCGTTGGAGGCGATCGCCCACACCCGGGTTGGTACTGTTGCTCGCCGTCGCCGGCATCTCGTCGGCATCCATTCTCGTGCGCCTTTCGGAGGCTCCTCCGCTCAGCATCGCGTTCTTTCGGCTCGCTTACGCAGCCGTCCTGCACGTGGTGATCTGCCTGGCAACGCGCCAGCGCCTTGGCGATCTGCGCGCGGACACGCTCGTTTACTCGATTGTGGCAGGCCTGTGCCTCGCTGCGCACTTCGGATTATGGATCACATCCCTGGCCTATACCACCGTGGCAGCATCAACCGTATTGGTCACCTTTCACCCCATGTTCACCGCCGTAGGGGCCCACTTCTTCCTGAAGGAACCGATAGGGCCTGGCACGCTCCTCGCCATGACAGTCGGCGTTGGGGGAACCGTGGTGATCGCCTTTGGCGGCGGTATCGGGGCGGGGCGGGCGCTGCTAGGGGATGGCCTTGCACTCGCGGGAGCCGTAGCGATGTCGGCATACCTCTTGTTCGGCAGGCGGGTTCGACGAACCGTGGGCACTCTGCCGTATGCGACCATCGTGTACACTGTGGCGGCGGCCGGCATCGCCCTCGCGTCGGTGATCGGCGAAGTGCCCATCGCCGGGCACGGTCCTCGCGAGCACCTGCTGTTTTTTGGCCTCGCGGTGATCCCGACACTATGTGGACACACCTTGTTAAACTGGGCCCTGGCTCACGTGCGCGCGACGGGTGTTTCAATCGCAGTGCTCGGCGAGCCGGTGGCAGCAACCATTCTCGCGTGGCTCATTTTGCGAGAGATCCCACACGGACACCAGATTATCGGTGGTGGGATTGTACTCTTCGCCCTAACCATGCACCTTTCCCGCATCCGCAGGGCGACTGAGAAAGGAGGTGCGGTCCAATGATATTGGACGCAGCCGTCGCAATTGCAATGGTGGTAGGGGTCATCCGTGGCGTGAAGCGAGGGTTCCTCATATCCTTATTCTCCCTCGGGGGTCTACTATTGGGCTTGTTCATCGGCTGGCAATTCGCACCAGGCCTCGTGGCCTTCTTCGAAAGAGAGTTTGGGTGGCTGTCAGCGCTGGAGGGGCGCCTCGCTGAGCAGGTCGTTTTGCCGCGCGATGTCGGAAGCCTGTTCAGTACGCAACTGAACCACGCGGAACTGGCCGAGGTGCTCTTGACCGTGGTGGCATTTCTCTTGATCTACCTGGTAATCCGTGGTGTAGCAGAGACCCTCGGACGAGTCATCAGAACAAGCATTTCGTGGGGGATTTTGGGGACGGTTGATCGAATACTAGGATCGGCGCTCGGGTTGGTTGGCAGCCTGTTCGGGATGGCTATCGTATTCGGCGTCATTGTTGCCGTCGGCCCGGCGGTGCCCGCGTTAAGCTGGCTGGTAGCGGCGATTGAAGACAGCAGCAGCGCCCGGGGACTCGCCCGGTTGTTCTTCGCCATCGGGCCCTTGCGCGTGATGATCACCGACACGATTCCGACGGTGCAGGCACTGTGGTCATGGGAGGGTATACCTACCCAGCGAGGAGGAACAGGTTGATGTCCCTGGAATCTTTGATTGCTGATTTATCTGGCATGGTCGATCCCGCAGCGATGGCCACCACCGCCCTAGAAATCATCCTGATTATCCTGGCTTTTCACGTCGCGATACGCATCGGCTGTGGAGCCATCGATCGAGCAGTGGAGATGACGCAGGCGCGCTGGGACGAAAACGAGAACATGAACCGTATTGTCACCCTCAAGGGCCTGGTGCGGTCCGCATTTCGCTACACGATGGATTTCGTCGCCCTCTTGACCATCCTGCCGAAGATGGGCATCGAGACGACACAGTTCCTAGCGGGCGCCGGGGTTGCCGGTCTGGCAGTGGGTTTTGGCGCACAGAACCTGGTACGCGACGTGATCAGTGGGTTCTTCCTACTCCTCGAGGACCAGTTTGCCGTTGGTGACTATGTCGAGATGGGCGGGCTCGCGGGGATGGTGGATGACATGGGATTGCGCATCACCAGGGTCCGCGATTTCGGTGGACAGCTGCACTACTTACCCAACGGCAGTATCGACCGGGTGACCAATCATTCTCGCGGACCCATGCGCGTATTGGTCGACGTGGATATCGCCTACGAGGAGGATGTCGACAATGCGATCTCCGTCCTAGAGGATCTTTGCGAAGAGATGGTGGAAGTCATGGAAGTCTTGGAGGAGGGGCCACGCGTGCTCGGCTTGGCTTCCCTCAACGATTCTTCCATGACTTTGCGGGTCTGGGGGCGTGCGAAGAACATGGAGCAGTGGGGTGCCGAACGCGAGATCCGTCGATGGATCAAGCGAGGCTTTGATCGAGCAGGTATCGAGATCCCCTATCCACGTCGCGTCGTGGTCCCCGCCGCGCTCACAAAGATCATCGATTCCGAGGAGGGTGGCCAATGACGGTAGAGCGAAGGCGGGTACAGGTGGGCGATGTGGTCGTCCTGCGAAAGGGACATCCCTGCGGTTCCGATCGCTGGGAGGTTCTCAGGGTTGGCGCCGATTTTCGCCTGCGCTGCCTAGGCTGTGGGCGGCTGGTCATGTTGCCTCGGCGCAAGGTCGAGCAACGCATCCGCCGCATCGAGCGCGACGGCTCGCCGGAATCGAACACGGAGGAATAGGCGATGAGAATTGGGCTGGTGGGGCTACCCAACGCGGGAAAGTCAACGTTATATAACATGATCACAGGAGCGGGGGCAGAGACGGGACACTACCCCTTCACCACGGTGGATCAGAGCGTAGCCCGTGTGCCGGTACCCGATGCCCGGCTTGAGCTCCTTGCGGGGGTGCTCGGCTCCGCGCGGGCAATCCCGACCACGGTATCGGTCGTCGATATCGCCGGCCTGGTCCCCGGTGCGAGTTCAGGGGAGGGCCTGGGCAATCGGTTTTTGGGGCACATTCGCGAGGTGGACGCGATCGCCCACGTACTTCGTGCTTTCGCCCGATCGGATGTTGTTCGGGAGGATCCGATCGATCCGCTCGCGGATGCCGACCTCGTGGAAACCGAGCTGATCCTCGCAGACTACCAGACCGTGGAAGCCCGAATGGAGGGCCTGATGAATGAGGCCAAGACGGCAACTCCCGAGTCGAGGGCGCGGGTAGAGTGTGCGAAGCAGCTGCTCGAGCGCCTGGCCGCCGGGGAATATCTTGGGCGCCGTGCGTTACCACCCCGGGAGGAATCCATGGTAGCGGAGTTTCGGTTGCTCACCCGCCTCCCGGTGCTGTATGTGCTCAATACGATGGAGCCCGGGGATCCGGATTTCCTGGACCAATGTGAAGCACTACGTGAACGTGGCGCAGCCGTAGTCTGCATCGCGGCGGCTTTCGAAGAAGAGCTGGATTCGCTGGATCCCGAGGAACGAGAACTCTTCTTGGACGATGCCGGTTTGCAGGAGGGTGGACGGGTACGCTTTATTCGCGAGGCTCACGACCTGCTCGGGCTCATCACGTTTTTCTCGGGAAATGAGAAGGAAACACGTGCGTGGTCCCTCCGCGACGGGGCCACGGCCGTAGATGCCGCGGGCAAGATCCACACCGATATGGCGGAAGGCTTTATTCGCGCGGAGGTCGTCGATGTAGATACGCTGCTAGCCCTCGGGTCACGGGCCGAAGTGCGCCGGCGAGGGCTGCTCAGGATCGAGGGACGGGACTATCGCGTACGCGAAGGCGACGTCCTGCAAATCCTCTTCAAGGCGTAAGCTTGGAACACGAAACCGCCGGTGTTATAATACTCGGGCATAGTAACTAGGCCACAATTTCATCGCTTCACTTCCCGCTTTGTCCGGGAGGCAAAGCCGTAAGGCCGAGGGAAGGAGGACATCAGTCTTGCCGTTCCGTGATTACGAACTAATGTTCATCGTGCGTCCAGATGTGGGCAACGAGGTCGCTCGCGACCGCGCTGCGCACTACCGCGACATGGTCGAGGAACTGGGCGGAACCGTAAACAACCTCGACGAGTGGGGTACGCGCCGCCTGGCCTACACCATTGATGACTTCGACGAGGGCTATTACGTGTTGGTCGAGTTCGCCGGAGACGAGGATCTCACCAAAGAGATGGATCGCCGGATCAAACTCGATGACACGGTTATTCGATTCATGCTCATACGCCAGGAAGACTAACAGGAACAGGGGGTCTTTCAATTGTTGAACGTGGCTGTCCTTATTGGCCGACTCACTGCAGACCCCGAGCTGCGCTATACGCCCAATGGCATCGCCGTGACAAACTTCCGCCTGGCCGTCGACCGTCCCTTCACGAACCGAGAAGGGGAGCGCGACACCGACTTCCTGGATATTGTGTGCTGGCGAAAGCTCGCGGAAACGGTGGCTAACAACCTCAACAAGGGTCGACTGGTCGCCGTCAAAGGCATGATCCAGTTCCGCGAGTGGGAAAACCCGGAGGGTGAGCGCAGGAGCAAGGTGGAAATTAACGCGGACGAAGTCCGATTCCTCGACTGGCCCGGCGATCGCCGCGGATCGCAACGAAGCAAATCCAGTGACGATAGCGGCATCGGGGATTTCGAGGATCTGTTCGAAGAAGATTTTGAAGACGAGGTTCCATTTTAGGAACGGGAGGTGTGTCCATTGCCACCCAAGAGGCCAAGGAAGAAGCGCCGCAAGGTTTGTGGTTTTTGCGTGGACAAATTGGAAGGCGTCGATTACAAGGACGTCGGTCGGCTGCGCCGCTTTATCAGTGATCGCGGTAAGATCCTGCCGCGTCGCGTGACCGGGAATTGTGCGCGACATCAGCGTCAGCTTACGGCGGCCATTAAGCGGGCTCGTATTATGGCATTGTTGCCCTTCTCCGTCGATGTAAGCTAATCCGACCCGAATTATCGACGTGGATTCCCCGTGAAACCACGGCCGGCTCGCAACTCGCACCGGGTGGTTCCGGGGAGTATGCGTCGCTAAGGAAGGATGGTTCCCGTGAATCGAGGCAGTCCGGCGCGATCGCTGGCCGAGAGCGCGCTCCTGGCCGCCATCACCGTACTACTGATGTTTCTGGGAGCCTTCCTGCCCGTTGCAGGGTTTTTCGTGGTCGTGATGTGGCCGTTGCCGGTGATGCTGGTGATCCTGCGCCATGGCCTGCGCTATGGGTTGATGACGGTAGCCGTAACCGTCGTCCTCTCCACCGTCTTCTTGGGCATTATACAGGCGGTTCTGGCGGGGCTGACGATCGTGGGGCTCATCGGCCTCGTATACGGCGTGGGGCTCCTGCGGCGGTGGTCGGGCCCCACTCTGGTAGGAACCGGCACCGGGGTGATCGCCGTTTCATTTTTGATCACGCTATCGCTCGCGGGACCACTGATGGGAATCGACCTGATCACGCAGATACAAAGCACCGCGGTGCAAAGCGCCGAGATTCTTGCGGAATCGTACGCGGGCGCAGGTGTCGCATCACCCGAAGAATTGGCGGCGGAGTTGGAGTCGGCTGTGGCCATGATGGATACAGTCTTCCCGGCCATGATCATGATGTCGGCCTTCCTTTACTCCCTTTGGACCTTCGCTGCCACGCGCCTGATCTTGCCGCGTCTCGGGTATACGGTACCCCATCTGCCGGCCTTCGACCGGTGGCGGGCGCCGATCTGGCTGGCGGTGGTGCTGCTCGGCTCCTACGGGATGCTGTTCATCTCGGCGGAGGGTGTGCGCACTTATCCCGTGATTTTGGCGCAGAACGCATTGTTTGTGGCCAACGGCGCATATCTCGTCTTTGGTGCCGCGCTATTGTACTTCGTCGTGAAGCGACTGATCCAATCGCCATTGGCGTCAGGACTGATCACCGCGGTGGTCACGATTAATCCGATCGGAGTATCCTTTTTGCCCTTGGTGGCAATACTGGACTCCGGACTCGATATACGCCGCTTCTTTGATCGAAGGAATTCGAGGGAGCATACCCGTGATACCGGACATGGAAACGAGGAGGACTCGAAATGAGAATTATCCTGCTGGAAACAGTCGAGAACCTGGGCGAACCCGGAGATGTCGTGGAGGTGGCCGACGGATACGCCCGCAACTACCTGATTCCTCGTGGTGTTGCACAGAAGGCTACCAGGGCTCACATGGCCGAACTGGAGGCGGAACTGAATCGACGTCGCCGTGCTGCGGAAGAGGCGCAACGTCAGGCAGAGGATATCGCGGAGACCCTCGAAGGGCTTTCGCTCACCCTCATGGCACGCGCCGGATCCTCCGGGAAACTGTTCGGCTCGGTTACTGCACAGGATATAGCGGACGCAATCGCCCGGGAAAAGGATGTTTCCATTGATCGGCGCAAGGTGCAGCTCGACGAGCCGATTCGGGAACTCGGCGAGCGCGAGATCACACTGAATTTACACCCCGAGGTGAAGGTGCCCATACAGGTTGAAGTCGTCGCCGAAGGGTAATCCAATCCGCATCAACCACGGAAGGGGGCTCCCGTGAGTACGCTAATGGATCGGGTGCCGCCGAACAATGAGGACGCCGAGAAGTCGGTGTTGGGCTCGATGATGCTGGACCGCGACGCCATCGTGGCGGCGGCGGAACTCTTGAGACCTGACGATTTCTATCGCGAGGCGCACCGGCACATGTTCACGGCCATGCTTCGCCTGTTCGACCGGGGTGAGGCCGTAGATCTCGTTACGGTCACCGAGGAACTAAGCCGCCTGGGTGCCCTTGAGTCGGTGGGTGGTGCCGTCCACGTCTCCGATGTTGCTTCGTCGGTTCCGACGGCTGCCAACGTCGAGCACTACGTGAAGATCGTAGAGCAGAAATCCCTGCTTAGGCGCCTCCTCCGTGCCTCTGCGGAGATTAGTCGCATGGCATATTCGAGTGAAGATGAACCCCAGGAGGTGCTGGACCAGGCGGAGCAGCTCATCTTTGAGCTGGCACAGGGACGTCTTGGTCGCAGTTATGCTTCGCTTGAAACCATTTTACGCGACACCTTCGAAGAGATCGAGAAATTGTACAACAACGAAGGCGATGTCGTCGGGGTGCCCACAGGGTTTTCACGGCTCGACGAGATAACCTCGGGGCTACACCCATCCGAGCTTGTCATTGTCGCCGCTCGCCCCTCCGTGGGAAAGACGACCCTGGCCCTGAATATTGCCGCGAATGCCGCCATCGATCACAAGGTTCCGGTGGCGATATTCAGCCTAGAAATGGCCCGGGAGCAGCTGGCGATGCGCCTCCTTGCCTCCCAAGCGCGCATCGATGCGCACCGCTTGCGATCGGGATTTCTCAAGGACGAGGATTGGCCCAAGCTTTCCCGTGCCCTCGGCAGGCTCAGTGAAGTGGAAATCTACGTAGATGACACCCCGAGCCTGAGCGCGATGGACCTTCGAGGCAGGGCGCGTAGAATGAAGGCGGAAGCCAACGTGGGACTCATCCTGATCGATTATCTTCAACTGATGCATGCGAATCGGATGGAGAACCGCCAACAGGAGATTTCGGACATCTCCCGATCTCTCAAGGGATTGGCCCGCGAATTGAAAGTGCCGGTGGTCGCCCTGTCCCAGCTCAGTCGTGCGGTAGAACAGCGCTCCGATCGGCGCCCACAGCTATCGGATCTACGCGAGTCCGGGGCGATAGAGCAGGACGCCGACCTGGTGACCTTCCTTTGGAACAACCCCGAGAATGAGAACGAAAACCTGATGGACCTGGTCATTGCCAAGCAACGGAACGGTCCGACCGGCATGGTAAACCTCATTTTCCTGAAGCAGTACAGCCGTTTCGTGGAGCCATCCTGGCGGGAGGAGAGTTAAGGCATGTCTCGGGTGACGGACCGGTACGATGTGATCATTGTGGGCGCGGGACCCGCGGGTATATTCGCCGCGATCGAGCTTACCCAACTCCGGCCGGACCTCTCGGTGTTGCTCATCGATCGAGGACGTCCCTTGTCCAGGCGAAACTGCCCCCTGGGGGTGACGGGGCGTTGCGTGGGTTGCAAGCCCTGTGCAATGACGTCCGGGTGGGGAGGTGCGGGTGCCTTTAGCGACGGCAAGTTGACCCTGACGACGGAGTTTGGCGGCAGTCTTTCCGATTACATGCCCAGTGATGAGTTGTCCTCCCTGATTTCCTATTGCGACGAATGGTATTTGCACTTCGGTGCCCCAGAAGAGGTCTACGGGGGCAACGAGACGGTCGAGCGCGAACTGCATCGCCGGGCGGCCGCGGCCGACCTGATCTTTGTACCGGCGCGAATCCGCCACCTCGGGACCGAAAAGTGCTCCAAAGTCCTAGAGGCAGCATATGCGTACCTCGAGGGCAAGATCGAAATCGCCTTTGGTGTGCGCGTCGATCGCATTTGGCAGGACAACGAGGAGGTGCGAGGTGTCTTAACCTCCTCGGGGGACACCCTGGCGGCGCGCACGGTTATCCTCGCCCCGGGGCGATCCGGCTCCGAATGGGTGAGCGAGGAAGGGCGTCGATTGGGCATCCGTGGAAACTCGGGCCCCGTGGATGTGGGGTTGCGCGTGGAGGTTCCCGCACTGGTGACCGCAGAAATCACGGACGAGTTCTTCGAGTCAAAACTGATCTACTATTCACGCTCGTTCGATGATCGCGTGCGCACGTTTTGCATGTGCCCAAACGGCGAGGTCACGATGGAAAGTGTTGACGACGTGGTCACCGTCAACGGGCACAGTTACCGGGATCGCTCGACGGACAACACGAATTTTGCACTCCTGGTATCCAAGAGTTTCACGGAGCCGTTCGATCAACCGAACCGGTATGGCCGCAATATCGCTTCTCTTGCGAACATGCTTGGCGGGGGTGTACTCGTACAGCGCCTTGGTGACCTCATGTCGGGCAGGCGCTCGACGGTTCACCGGTTGTCCCGGGGCGTGGTGCAGCCCACGCTGAAGGAGGCGACACCCGGGGACTTGAGCCTCGTCTTGCCCTATCGTCAGTTGCTGGGCATACTCGAAATGCTGGAGGCGCTCGATGTATTGATGCCTGGCGTACAATCGCGGCATACACTCCTCTATGGTGTCGAGGTCAAGTTTTATTCATCGGGTTTGAAAGTGGATGAACAAATGCGAACTCCGATCGCGGGTTTATTCGCGGTCGGGGATGGGGCAGGTATTACGCATGGTCTTGCCCAGGCGTCGGCTTCCGGTGTTCGCGCGGCGCGGGCCATATGCAGAATGCAATGACGGGATCGGTGGAGGGAGCGAGAACGCCATGGCTGTAGTGCTGGTTGGGGCGCAGTGGGGCGACGAAGGAAAAGGGAAGATGACGGATTACCTGGCGGAGCGCGCCGATATGGTGGTGCGCTACCAGGGAGGGAGCAATGCCGGTCACACCGTCGTGGTGGCGGGAAGATCGCACAAGCTCCACCTCATTCCCTCCGGTATCCTGGCGGGTAAAGTTTCCGTGATCGGTAATGGCGTCGTGATCGAGCCCGGCCAGATGCTAAGGGAGATCGATGGACTGCAGGAGGTGGGATGTGACCCTTCTCTTGTGAAGCTGAGTGATATCGCCCACGTGATATTGCCACATCACATCCAGCTTGATGCCCTTGAGGAGACGGGGCGCGGAGAGCATCGGATCGGCACCACGCAGAGGGGTATCGGCCCCGCGTACATGGACAAGGCCGCACGTACCGGGATACGCGTCATCGATATGATGGATGCAGAAGTGTTTCGTGCGAAGGTCACACGTCAACTGGCGCAGGTGAACCATCTGCTCGAGCGCGTGTATGATGCCGATCCCATCAATCCCGAGCTGGTGATCGAGGAATATCTCGGTTATGCGGAGGCGCTCCGACCACATGTATCTGACACCTCTCTGCTCATCAACGACGCAATTGATCGCGGTGAACGCGTATTGTTTGAAGGTGCGCAGGGCACCATGTTGGATGTGGACCACGGTACCTACCCGTTCGTGACATCATCGCACCCAACGGCCGGTGGGGCGTGCATCGGCACCGGGGTAGGACCCACCAGGATTACCAGCGTCATTGGTGTGGCGAAGGCTTATACATCACGCGTGGGTGATGGCCCGATGCCGACGGAGTTGAAGGACGCGACGGGTGATTGGTTGCGCGAACAGGGTGCGGAATATGGCACCACGACCGGGCGTCCGCGAAGAGTGGGATGGCTTGACGCGGTCATCCTGCGCTATAGCGTTCGCGTCAGTGGCCTTTCCGGGCTCTGCATTACGAAGCTCGATACCCTCAGCGGTCTTGAGGAAGTGAAGATCTGCA
>PUNF01000161.1 GCA_003552525.1 Clostridia bacterium
AGCTGGTCCGGGACGTTCGTGGTACCCACGATGATGGCCTGTCGGTCGGGCTCTCCCAGCCACTCCAAAAACTGCGAGAACACGCGTTTGCTCTCCTCGCCGGCCGAGTCCCCGAAACCCCCGCTGCGCTTGCCGAACCGATCGATCTCGTCGACGAATACGATGGCCGGGGACATCTTCTCCGCCATCTGGATGGCCCCCTTCATCCGCTGCCCGGACTCGCCGAACCACTTGGAATAGATGTTCTCGGTGAGCAGGTTGATAAACGGCAGCTGGATTTCGGTGGCCAGCGCATTGGCGAACAGGCTCTTGCCCGTCCCGGGCGGCCCGAAGAACAGGATGCCCTTGGGCAGGGGGAGGGAGAAGCGCGCAGCGCGCTCACTATCCTCGAGGACGTTGATGATGTATTTTCGCACGAATTCCTTCACGGCATCGTATCCCCCGATGTCGCGGAAACTGTAGTGGGGATCCCGGATCTCCAGTGTCCCCGATTTTTTCACCAGCTCCGACTTCAACCGCTTGACCCGTCCGACGTCGAAACGGTGTGCGGAGAAATACGATTCGAGCATAATGCTCTCCAGCTGGTGCAGGTTGAGCCCGGCCGTCGCCAGGACCAGTTCCGCCAGCTTCTGGCGGGGGAGCTCCATATCGAGCTCGCGGCCTATCGTACCGATGATGTGTCGCCGTTCGTCCTCGGTGGCGGGGTCCACATCGATGATGACCACCAGCTCGCGGGTAAACGCATCGAGCAGTGAGTTGGCATCGGAGGTCTGCAAGAAGATCGTGGACCCCCGGGTGATCAACTCGGTGTCCGTCGCCCAGGAGCGAAGCGCCGACTGCAGGCCGGTCTCCCATTCGCGGCTCTCCGCCAGGTTCTGGATGATGAATAGCGTTTTGCTCTGGCGCAGCATGCCGTCTACTTCCTTGAGAACGGCCTTGACCTGGGCCAACTGCTGTTGCTGCCCCCCGTTGTCCGAACCCATGCGCCGCCCCAACGGCGTGTTGGGCACGTTCTTGCGATAGGGCTCGGTGACCAACTGCGCCTCGCGGAGGGAGAGCTGCGCCAGTCCCCTCCACTGGTCGAAAACCATCACCGAATCGTAATCCTGGCAGCTCTCGTCGGAGAGGACAAACCGCTTCAGTTGTTCCAGTCGCTTGGGATCGGTCGTTTCGAACAAGATGACGGGCGAATAGTTGCTACGGCGCTTGAGCAGCCCCTCCCCTATCCACCCGTCATCCAATCCACGCATCTCGGGAGAAGACAAACGAATACTCCCTTCCTCATGAGGGCCGGTACGGCTAACCGCAAAGGGACGAGTGTTCACACGTCAGGCGGACACCCAGCCGTTTCAACCTTCGGGCCAGCTCGGCGCCGGCATCCTCAGAATAGGCTTCGTAAACGTACACGGAACCGTCCTCGGCAATCGACACCTCGAGGTAACTCTCCTCGGTCCCATCCAACGCTTCAAGGATATGCGACTCAACCGGGTCGGGTCGGGATTTGTCCATCGGTATCCTCCTCGATGCCGATTTCTGCCTCGATCAGGCCGCCGGGCTTGGGGGTCACTTCTATGGTGCCGGTGCGAATCCCGAGCCCGGCCAGTGCATCGCGAATCCGCTGGGCTTCCGCGTAGCATTCGTCGCCCGCGAATCCGCTAAACTCGAGGCGGAACTTTCCGTCCGGCCCGATCTCGGCTTCGACCTTCTGCGTCATCACATGACCCCCCTTACCGTCACCTTGCGCCGCGGATACGCCGGACGGTTGGGATCCATCGATCCTTCCTCGTACTCGACTTCGTAATTCATATCCATCAGCGCCCGGCCCACGGCCATGGAAGTAAAGGTCTGCACCACGCGACTCTTGAGGTTCTCGATGAGGTCCTCGCTGACGCCGTAGTCGTCGTACACGAAGGACACGCGCCCCGTCTTTGGATCGACATCGACGCCGATGCCGGCCGGAAACGGCGGGGTGATCAAAGCGAAAGTACACCGCCGCTGCCGACCGAAGTAATCGGTGATGGAATGATCCACCTTTCCCCCGTATTCTTCGGCCACGACCTCGAGCGCCTCCCGGAACAGTTGGTACGAAGAATCGGTGTGCTTTTCCGAAACGCTGGCGATCGGATTCAACTGTAGTTCCGTAGCAAAGGTCGAAATGTGACTCATATTGCGGTGGTCCACCGGGGTCGAATGCCCGGGGGACCCCTCACCCCCCTCGAAGGCTTCAATTCATCCAGGCTATCGTAATTCGATGCGGTCCTCGGAATCGTCCTCGCCGCGATGCGACCAGGTTCGCAGCTCGCGATCCATCTCCTGTATCTCAAGTGCCAGGGATCCCTTGCGACCCTCCGCTTCGTCCAGGGCCCTCTTGATCTCGGACAACGCGCGGTTCGGGGCGTCCATGCGACGGCGCAAAAGCTGCAGTTCCGCCAGGGCGGCCCGGACCCGCAACGCTTCTTCCCGCTCGGCGTCGGCCTCCGACACCTTCCGCTGGAATTCCTCGCGCATGGATTCCAGTTGCGACTCGGAGAGGTTGGACAGTTCGCGGGTCCAGTCCTCCACCCGCAGCGACCGGATCCGCTCCATGCCCGCCCCGCCCTGCCAGCGATGCACCTCGTTCTCCAGCTTGCGCTGGCGGAACAACTCCTCGTCGTGCTCGCGCTCCAGCGCCTTCTTTTTGCGGTTCAACTCATTTATTTCCCGAACGACGGCTTCGTATTCCTCCTGCAGCCGCTGCATGCGCAGTTGCATCGATCCGGCCGCACCCTGTCCCCCATCGCTGACCGCCATGCGCCGCCAGGTTTCCACCGTCACCACCGCCAGCGCGGAATACATGAGCAACCCCATCGCCAATCCGACGGCGACACGAAATAGCACTTCCATGCCCGTGAGCCGAGAGGCCAGGAACACGGCCAAAAGCAGGCAAACCATCGCCTCGGCCAACAGCACCGTGCGGGACCGCTTGGTATGCCGATACTGGGTGAAGACGTAATCCAGGGCCAGGTACGTGACCAACAGGATCCCCGCTCCACCGATAACGACGAAAAGCATCTATACGAACCTCCCGGATTTCACCATCCCGCCGAACCTACTTCCATTATACCAGCTCACGCAAACCGGCGAGGATGCAGATTGGCCCGATCGTCGCGCGGGTACACCCCAAGATCTAGCCCTCTCACGTCGCGGCTAAACCTCCGGCCCGGGCATCGGCCATGCCCGGTGCAACCGCTCGACCAGTGCGCGCACCCGATGATCGGGATCGGCGCGACCGTGCGCGTAGATTGGAGTCATATTATCCCACAGCCCGCGCCTTGACATAAAGGCCAGGCCACGGATGCTCGCGGCGCGTAGTGCAGGACTCGGGTGACAGAGGTACTGCCGCAACAGGGCACCATCGTCGACCGATCCCGCGTTCCCGAGGGCATTGAGCGCATTGCGCTGCAGCACACGCCGTCCCCTCCAGGCGGCGGCTTTCCCCGCCCACGTACCGGCGTAGTGGAAAGCGTCCGCCGAGAGGAGTGTGCGCGCATCCGGACACCGATCCCGGGCGGTCCCGATGAAGGGCCCGGGATAGGCAGCCCCATGGCCATCGGGACAAGCCCACGTGCAACGATCGCAACCGTATAGCCGTCCCCCCATGGGGAGGGCGAGCAGATCCGGCAGGAATCCCCGCTTCTGTGTCACATACGAGAGGCACCTACGCGCGTTGACCACTCCCTCCGCGCGTAACGCCCCGGTGGGACAGGCGTCCAGGCACCGCCCACATCCGACACACACCGGATCCAGCCCCTCCCCTTCCACCCACCTTCGCACCCGCGGCACCGCCCGGGTGAGCGCCAGGCCCAGGAACACCCGAACCCCCCAGGGAGGCACCCTCAGGCCGGCGTTGACACCCCGGTATCCAAGGCCCATCGCCACGGCGAAAGCGCGTTCTTCCAGTGGACCCGCATCCACCTGCACCACCGCCTGGCGCGCGGCGGTCTCGCCCAGCTCCCGCGCCACGATCCCGCGCAGCATCGCGGGCAACACGCGGTGATAATCCGGTCCCCAGCTACTCTGGGACAACCGGATCGGCCCGGGAACGTGGCCAGGGTCGCCGTAGGGAACCGCCACCATGAAGATGCCACCGGCCCCCGCAAACAGGGTATCCGGGTCGTGGCGCCGCCGATCATCCTCGACAAAAGGGGTATAGCGTACCCAGCGGCTGGAGGACCGGCCGGGGAACAGCGGATCCACCTCGACGGGCCGCGCCGGCCCCGATACCCAGGGGATGCGATCGAGGGATGCGAGCAGGGCGCGCTGGACCATCAGCACTCACCTCGTCCCGCGCGGCTGGACCAGGGAAACCAGCTCGACGCTGGTGGTATGGGGGAACATGTCCACCGGAACCACCCGGCGTGCCCCCCACCCCAGCCGATCGAGATACCCGAGGTCGCGGGCCCAGCTGCCGAAGTGGCAGGAAATGTAGACCAGGCGATCGGCTCCCGAGGCGACGATTGCGTCGAGTAGGGCGCGCGAGCAACCGGAGCGCGGCGGATCCACCACGACGACGTCGGGGCGGGTGCCGGCCTCGAGTACCCGCAGCAGCCCCTCGGTGGCATCGGCGTTAACGGGGAGCATCGCATCGCAGCCGTTTGCGACCGCGTTGCCGCGCGCATCGGATACCGCGGCCCCGTCCCGCTCCACGCCGATCACGAAGGCCCCCCGACGGGCCAGAAGCAGCGACAGCAAACCGATCCCGCTAAAAAGTTCCAACACGGTATCGCCGGGCCCGGGATCCACCATATCCGTCGCCAGCGCGTACACTTCCCGCGCCGCGGAAGGGTTGACCTGCGAAAAGACACCGGCCGAGGCCCGCACGTCCAGGTCATCGACGCGAAAACGCAGGTGATCGCGGCCGGCGAGGGGCAGGTTGAACATCCCGGGGCGTCGCGCGTCCAGGTCCGCGTCCAAGGCGACATTGCGCACGACCCCGACTACCCCGTCCACTTCCTCCACCAGGTCCCGCGCCACGGTCCCGCCGGATTCCCACGACCCCGTGCCCGTCCCGAATACCACAAGTGCCTCGGTCCCGGTGACCGCCACGGTGATGGTCCCCCAGCGGAGGTCGGAGGCGACGCCCGGCGCATCCAGGAAGCGGTGCAGGGCCGCCAGCACCCGGTTGCCGAGTGGGGCCTGCACGGGGCAGTGGGGAATGGACACCAGGCCACCGCCGCGGGCGGAATATAACGACGGGGAAAGCCGACCGCCCGGCGCCACGGCGGCGGTGAATCGCATCCGGTGGCGGTAGCCGAAGACATCCTCCGACGGGCGGATGGGCGCGACGCGCGCATCGTGCCCCCGGCCGATCCGCCGTAGGGCCTGTTCGATCCAGCGCGCCTTGTATTCGCACTGCGCCCCGTAGTCGACGTGTTGCAACTGGCAACCCCCGCAGTCCCCATACAGCGGGCACCGCGGTTGCGTGCGCACCGTGGAAGCCTCGGACAGCGCCCGTACCCTCCCGCGCGCAAAGGAAGAGCCCACCGAATCGATCTCGACGAGCGCGCGATCCCCGGGCACGGCACCCGAGACGAAGACCACGTAGTCATCGTAGCGGGCCACCCCGTCACCGGACGTCCCAAGATCCACCACGTCCAGCGTCACCCGTTCCCCGACGGCCACCGGCGGCTTCATGTCTGCCTGCGCTCCATGGGATCGCGGCGAATGCGCCAGAGCATAAACGCTGCGAGGGCGAGCAGGAAGGGTGTCGCGATTTGGGTTAGCGTGAAGAACCCGACCCCCAGGGATTCGTTGACGTATCCCCAGGCATACAGCGGGTTGGCGCGCACCGTCTCCTCCACCGCACCCCGGAGAACGGAGTACCAAAAGAACCACGACCAAAACTGGTACCCCGCCGGCGGCTGTCGGCGCTCCACCACGAAGTAGCGGATCAACAGGATGGCACCGATGGCGGAACCGTAGAGCTGGGCCGGGTGGAGCGTCCCCAGTATCCCGGCGTAACGACCGAGCACCTCCTGGTTGACGATGTTGGCCAGTCGGACCAGGACGTAACCGACGTTGAGCCCGACGACGGCCAAATCGGCCGCGCGCGCGAAGACGAGGCCCCTGACGCGCATGTAGATCCACGCCGACACGACGCCACCGAGCAAGGCTCCGTGCCAGGCGAGCCCGTCCCCGCGGAAGATGTGCATCGGGTTCTCGAGGAAGTAGCCCAGGTTGGTGAGCACGAAGCCCCCCCGCGCCCCGATCACACCGAAGACGATGATCAACAGCGACAGATTGAAGAGGTCATCCTCACGCCAGCCGCGCCGCTTTCCTTCGGTCACGATGTACCATACCCCGATGGCCATGGAGGTCGCGACGGCCAACCCGTACCAGCGGACGCCAAAGCTACCGATTTGAAATACGAAGGGATCCAGGTTCTCGATATACACGGTTAATCGCCTCCACGGGCCAGGTGTTCGACGCCCTCCAGCAGGCGGTCGACATCTTCGCTGCCATTATACACGTGAAACGAGGCGCGGAGACCCCCGCCGTACTCGACCGTGCGCAGGTGCACGCCCATCCCATACAATCGATCCGCGACCAGGGCGGGCTCGCATCCGCGAATCCCGAAGACCACCAGGGTCGATCGGGCCCCCGGATCCCGGGGACTGCTCAAAAACGCCCCCTCGATCGCATCCAATCCCCGCAGGAAACGATCGACCAGGGCGTCGCAGTGGCGCTGCACACGGGCCATGCCCATCGCACAGAGGTACTCCAGGGAGCCGGCCAGAAGATCCCCCTCGATGAAGCTGGGATTCGATGCCGCGTATCGACAGGCGCCCCGCGCGAGGGTAAAGGTGCCGTCGAGCTTTCGCTCCACCATGCCTCCACCCGAAACGGCCGGGGGGTCCAGGTGATCCCAGGCGCCGGGGGCGAGGTACATCCCACCGGTGCCCTCCGGGCCAAGGCACCACTTGTAACCGGGGAAGGCGAGCAGATCCCACTGCAAATGGCCCGCCTCGATGTCGAGCACCCCCACCGATTGCGCCGCATCCAGCACGGAAAACACACCGTGGGCGCGAAGCGCGTGTACCATGGCCGGCGCATCGATCCGCGCACCGCTGAGGAAGCTCACATGGCTGAGGGATACCACCCGGGTCCGCGGGGTCAGGGCGGCCAACACGTCCTCTGTCTCCACGCGGCCTGCCCGCGCCGGCACGACGTCGATCTCGAGGCCGCGACGGGCCGCGGCGTAGGCCCAGGTGACCCGGCCCGCGTAGTGCTCGACATCGGAAACCACCACGCGGTCGCCCGCCCGCAGATCCAATCCCGCCACCGCGGCGTTGATCCCGGCGGTGGTGTCCACCACCAGCTCGACTTCATCCCGCGCACAACGCAACAGCCCGGCCAGCGCCTCCCCCGCCCGTGCCCGCGCTTGACGCAGGCGCTCGCGCGGTTCGGGCAGCGCCGGCCCACTGCGCTGGTAATCGCGGTAGCGGCACATCGAATCCTCCAGCACCGGCCAGGGGATCAAACCCACGGTACCGGTGTTGAGGTAGGCGATATCCTGCGCCGCAGGAAAGTCCGCGGCCGGCACCGGCGCTTCAATCAACGGGAATCACCGACCCGGTCGTAGGCCTTGAGCGCCCAGTAGGGATCCATCAGGAGCGCGCGCCCGATGCCGACAAAATCCAGGTGGTTGCGTCGCACCAGTTCTTCTGCCGTACAGGCATTGACGATGCCGCCAGCCGCCATAACCGGCGCGGGATGTACCGCGCATCGCACCGCGCGGGCCGCAGAAACGAAGTAACCCTCTCGCTTCATGCCCGCGGGACGGGAACCCCCGAGTCCCCCGGATACGTCGAGTAGATCGGCGCCGGCCTCGACCAACCACGAGGCCGCACGGGCCCCTTCCTCCAGCGCCAGGCCGGCCGGATCCGAGTCCTCGGCGCCGAGCCGATAAAACACCAGCCGATCGGGCCCGACCGCGGCGCGGACCGCGCGGGTCACCTCGAGGGGGAACCGGGCCCGCCCCTCGAGATCGCCTCCGTACGCATCGTCGCGATCGTTGCAAAGGGGCGAGAGAAACTGGTTGAGCAGGTAGGCGTGGGCACCGTGGATCTCGACGCCGTGAACCCCGGCCTCCACCGCCCACTCTGCCGCGCGGGCGAAATCCGCGGCCAGGGTGTCGAGTTCGGCGGGGGTGAACGGTTCCGGCGCCGGGTAGTCGCGACCCGGTACGGCCACCGATCCCGCGCCACGCAATTTCACGCCGTCCCCGATCCCCGTTCCACCGGCGTGGGTAATCTGCAGGATGGCCATCGCCCCCGCACCCGCGATACGATCGGCCAGGCGCGCCAGGCCCTCCTTCATCGAGGCATCGTGTATGCCCAGCTGCCCCTCGCTGGCCCTCCCGTCCGGCCTGACGAAGGTATGCTCGACGATGATGGTTCCGACGCGCGCCTCGGCGCGTTCTCCGTAGTGCGCCAGGTGTGCATCGGTGACCGCTCCCTCTTCCGTCGCGAGGGAGGTGGCCATGGGTGGCATCATGATCCGGTTGGGCACCTCGTACGGCCCGACCTTCATGGAAGAAAACAATCCCGGCATGCGATATCAATCCCTTTCGTTTCCATACACGGTGACCTTCGAACGATGATCTACTCCGCGGGGCCTTCGTGGACGCGCCTGGCGATGGCTTTCCCCGTGGGGGAAGCCGCGACGCCCCCGCGCCCGGTTTCCCGGATTTCCTCGGGCAACGAACGCCCCACCGCACCCATCGCGTCTATGACCTCGTCCACCGGGATGGCGCTCACCACGCCCGCGAGGGCCAGGTCGGCGGCCGACAGCGCATGCACGGCCGCGATGGCGTTGCGCTTGATGCAGGGTACCTCGACCAGCCCTCCCACCGGGTCGCACGCCAGCCCCAGGAAGCTCTTGAGGGCCAGTGCGGCCGCGTGTCCCGCGGCCACGGGGGTACCCCGGCACAGTTCGACCACGGCCGCCGCCCCCATCGCAGCCGCCGACCCGCACTCGGCCCCGCACCCACCCTCGGCACCGGAGAGGCTCGCACGCGCGGCGATGACCGATCCCACCAGTCCGGCGGTCACGAGGGCCGCGGCGATATCCCCGTCGGAGTGGGAGCGCTCCTCGGCCATGGCCAGGAGTACACCGGGCAACACGCCACACGCCCCGGCCGTGGGCGCTGCACAGACGCGGCCCATGCACGCGTTGCACTCGGACGCCGCCAGCGCGTAGGCGGCGGCCTTGCCGGGGAGTGGGCCGAGCAGTCCGCCCCCTTCCGACACGTACCGGTGATATCTTCGGCCGTCACGGTGCACCATCCCACCGGCCGACGGGACGTCGCCTTCCAATCCATCCCGCACCGAATCGCGCATCACTTGCCACCGGACCTTCATCATCTCCAAAAGCGTCGTGTCGCCGGTATCCTCGAGGACCATCGACGAAAGGCTCGCTTCCCCGGCGCGGCCGATAAGTCCGTCGAGGGAGGGACGGGCATCGCCGAGCACTTCGAAAAACGCGTCACCGGATTCCATTGTTACACCTCCCCGCGTCATGTTACAGCGTCTTTGGGATGGCACGCACCGCAGACACGCCGTCGACGCCGGCGATGTCCGCGATCAGCGCCTCATCCGGCGGGTCATCCAGCTCGATGCTCATCAGGGCCCTCTGCCCGCGGTACTTGCGCGCGACGGACATGAAGGCAATGTTCAAACCGCGCCCGCCGATGCAACGCGTGACGGACGCGATGGAGCCGGGTCGGTCCGTCATGAATACCACCAGCGTCGGGTAGTGCCCGGTGATGGATACCCCGAACCCATCGATGGCCGTGACCTCGATCTCGCCGCCGCCCAGGCTGGCTCCCTGCACGGTGATCACCGAATCGTCCACCCCGGTCAACTGCAGTGCCATTTCGTTGGGGTGGGCGCCGGAGACCTCCGAGAAGACGATTTGCGCCTCGAGACCCGCTTCCTCCGCCAGTTGCATGGCCCGGGGCACCCGACGATCATCCGAGGCCATCCCGAGGAGGCCGGCGACGGCGGCCTGGGGGGTTCCGTGCCCCCGTCCCGTGGCGGCCAGCGAGCCCATGAGCACGATCCGTGCGCGCACGATCTCCGCCCCGAGCAAGGCCCGCGCGACCCGCGCAAGGCGCAGGGGTCCCGCGGTGTGCGAGCTGGACGGGCCGATCATGACCGGTCCGATCACCTTCAGGATGTCTTCGGCGAGGGCACCCTCATTGTCCGTCACGGCGATCCTCCTCCGGGGAATCGTCCTTCTGCCGGGCCCGGGCGAGGAACGACTCCGCCTCCACGCAATAGCGCTGGTGCACGCCTTCCCCGATGAGGCCGGACGCGTCCTCCGCGCGGACGTCGAACACCAGACGGAGACCCTTGACGGCCTTGAGCGTCGCCTCGGCCCGTACCACGAGACCCGGCGGGGTCACGTCGAGGTGGCGCACGTCCACCGAGATTCCCACCGTCGTCCAGCCGGCGGGCAGTGCCCCCTGGACCGCGTCCACGGCGGCACCCTCCATCAGCGCGACCATGGCCGGGGTCGCGTACACCTCCAGCGCCCCACTGCCGTATCGGCTGGCCAGGTTCTCCCCCCCGGCCCGCTCTTCGGCCATCCCAGCGGCACCGACTTCAAGATATGTGCTGGCATCTTCCACTTGCATCACCTCACTTCACATCATACCCCGGCGGCCCCGTCTCCACCCGGTCCCCACTCAGAAATCCTCGAGATATTCCTGCACCCGGTCGAGCGCGGTCTCGATGATCCGCTGTCCCAGGTCCCAGCGGGCGCGGGACGCATCACCCAGGGCACCGTTGGCCGTGATCTCGTCGAACTTCAGCGCCGGCGAAATGGTGCCTCGCAGCGCATAGTCCCCCTCGTCCATGACGATATCGCCGGGAACCCGCTCCTCCTTCACCGTCCACGGGGCGAGGTACATCGCCTGGGACATCTCGCCTTCGCAGGCATGCCCGTGCGTGTCCGATTCCACGCCCTCGGCGACCACGTCGGACGCAACGGAGGTGAAGGATGCCCACGCCGCTTTAATGTCGGGATAATCCTCGCGCAGCTGGCCCATGAGCAGGGTAAGGGCGGGCCGGTTGCCGCCGTGCCCGTTCGCGAAGAAGAACTTGCGGAACCCGTGCCGGTAGAGGCTATCCACGATCTCGCCCATCATAATCAAGAACGTCTCCGGCGTGAGGGTGATCGTGCCCGGGAAGTTCATATGATGCGGCGAAAGCGAATAGGGAACGGCCGGCACCGCGAGGGCCCGGGGGTACATGCGCTCCGCCAGGCGGGTCACGAAACCGTCGGCGCGCCCGGTATCCACGGTAAAGCTCCCATTGGGTCCGTGCTGCTCGGTCGACCCCACCGGGATCAACACGAGATCCGTGCCCTCCTCCATTCTCCGGGACAGCTCCGGCCAGCTCAGTCGCTCCAGGGTCAGGTACTGGGGTTCGATGCTGCAATCCCTTCGATTCTCGTCCATATTGAATCAATCCTCCGATCCGGTATGGGTCCACACGCGGTGGCCACCACAAGAACTTCACAGGCGCACCCGAAATTCCTTCCCGCCTTCGCCGCGTTGTCGACCCTACAAAGATGTTACTCCCGTCCATTCGCGCAGGGCTCGGCCGCCGAACCGGAGAATACTGCCGGAAAGTGTGACAGCAAGCGGGTCCCCTGCGGACCCCTTCGGTAGTTTTCGATCCAAGGCGCCGGCGGTACCCGCTATCCCGGCAAATCCCAAAAGGAGGTACATTGATGCCGAAACGCGTCTTACTGATGGTGAGCATGCTGGTGCTGGCCATGTTGGTGGCCATGCCGGCCTCACCCGCGGCAGCAGAACCCCCGGACCTCGACCTCGCGCCCGGCTTCACCGACATCGAGGACCACTGGGCGGAAGATGTCATCCAGATCATGCAGCAATCCGGGGTCGTCTCGGGCATCGACGAGGATCGCTTCGGTCCCGACGAACCCATCACGCGGCTGGATTTCACCCGCTGGATGCTCCGCCTGCTCGGCGAACCCCCCACCGAGATCGATACCCTGGCGTTCGAAGATCGCGCGCAAATCCCCCGGGAGGCGTGGGGCGATGTGGAGCGCGCGGTGGAACTGGGGCTTTTGCAGGGCTATCCGGACGGGACGTTCCGTCCCGGGGCCACCGTCGATCGGGCCCAGATGGCGACGGTGCTCGGGCGGAGCCTGGTGGACCTGGGCGTGCGTGCCCATCGCCGCGACCTCGACTACGTCTTCGAGGACTCCGACGAGATCCCGCAATGGGCCACACCGGCGGCGGCCGCAGTCAGCCAACAGCTGGTGTACGGCAGGGTCGCCTACCAGATCTTCGCGCCACGCGATCCCACCACGCGGGCCGAGGCCGCTGCGATGCTACACCGATTCATCCCGCGTTTTCGGGAACTCGGCGGGCGCACCGCGCCGCCCCCCGACGTCACACCCCCGGAGCGATTCATCGTGGCGGGGTGGTACCTGGGACAGGATTCCGCCCGGGGCCATTCCTACCAGACGGTGGAACAATTCGGGTCGGATATCAACCTCGCCATCATGTCCAGCTATGCCCTCGAGATGCACGAGGATGGATACGTCGTGGGCAGCGGATACGATAGCCCGTTCCTCTTCTCCTGGGCCTCGGAGAGCCGCAACCGGGGAACACTGGTCCGCATCACCAACGGCAACTTCTGCCGCGACTTCGCGAGCGAGATCCTCAACGATCCGCGCCATCGGGAACGGGCGCTGGAGGTCATCGGGATCATCCTCGAGCGCGGATACGACGGCGTCGATATCAACTTCGAGGGCGTGGGCCCGGCCGATCGGGAAGCGCTCACGCAATTCGTAGCGGAGGTCCGGCGACGGTACGGGGATGACTACCTGATTACCATGCCGGTGCACGCGAAGCTTTGGGACGGTCCCAACCACTGGTACTACGCCTACGATTACGCGGCGCTGGGGCGCCTGGTGGACTACCTCATCCCGATGGCCTACGATCAGCACTGGAGCACGGCGTCACCGGGTCCGGTCGCCGCGGCCTGGTGGGTGGAGAACGTCATCCGATACACGGTGAGCCAGGTGCCCAACCAAAAGGTCCTGCTCGGTGTGCCCTTCTACGGCTATGACTGGCGAGACGTGGAGAATGCCCACCGCGCAAACGCCTACCGTTGGCCGACGGCGGTGGCGCGCGCCGACCGCTTCGGCGCGTCCATCCAGTGGTCCGAAGAACACCAGGTCCCCTACTATCGCTACGTGGACGAGGACGGCACCAGGCGCATCGTCTACTTCGAGAACGAGCGGAGCCTCGAGGTGAAGCTGCAGCTGGCCCGCGACTACGGCCTGGCGGGCGTGTCATTCTGGCGGTTCGGCCAGGAGGACACGGGGGCGTGGCCGGTAATCCGGCGCGTGCTGCGCTGACGGGTTCGGGGAGATTAAAGAAGGGGTGTGCGCCGTGCGGGACCCGGTTCGGGCCCGCACGGCATTCGCGGGGAAGCCAACTGCTTCCCTAGCAGCCGGGGCCTCATGTAAACGCATCGGCCAGGTGTCGGCCAATTCGCCTCAGCAGGGACGGGTTGCCTTCGGTGTCCGGACGGGCACACGAATCATCCTCGCCCGCACCCACCCCGGACTCTTCGGTGCAGGGCAGGTGCTCTTGTCGGTCCTGTTCACGCATGTCGATTCCCTCCCTTCGGCACCTTGATACGTTTCCCCCGAAACGCGGGCGGGAAACGTACGCCAATGCCGATGAAAACGGGAGACGCCCGGGGAGACCCAAAGGAGGCGGCGTCGGCACCCCGGGATCCGGAAAGATGTGATGCCTTGGATACTTTTATCTTCGCACTGTTGGCCATGATCATCGCCTTCGCAAGCTTCGCGTGGGCCCTTTACCGCATATTCCTGCCCCACCGATGGGTGAAGTACGTGCCATCAGCGGTGGCCCTCCTGGTCGCAGCCGGGCAGTTGTACGCGGTTCGAACGGGGACCGGCTGGGTGGCGGAACTGGGGCGCGTCCTGGTCGCCATCCTGTTCCTCGCGGGCTCGGTGGCGGGCATCGTGGCGGCGGCCCTCCTGGACCGGTTGGAACGCCTTCGGGACGCCCGCGAAGAGGCCGAGGGGCACCGGGACGCGTAGGCGCCACCCCCCTTCAAGGGCGGCGCGGGTCCACGCCCCCGATCGCGAGTGGATGGTCGAGGACGTGCCAGTCGGTGCCGTGCGAGAGGGTTCCCGGTGCCATCAGGACCGAAAACTGCAGCGCACCATCGAGGGGCAGCGGCGACACGTGCCACGTGCCGGGTGCGATGCGGAAACCCGACCCCCCGGATAGCACATAACACGCCAGATGCTCTGGGCCCGGCTTGGCATGGCCGGCGTCGGCGACGAAGAGCAGCGCCCGCCCCTCGGACAACGCGATGAAGGACTGTCCGCTATTCGGATGTCGCTCGAGCCGGTCGATGACCGGGGCGCGGGGATGGTACGCGATGATGGCGGCGGATTCCACCGACTCCTCCAGCGGAAGGAGGCCATCCCAAAAGCGTCCGGTCCCGATGTCCCGCCCCGGATCCCCGGTCGGCGGTTCGAGGACCTCGCCGTACGGTGCGAAGGTGTCGCGGGATAAGGGCACCACCCGGGTGCGATGGATGGCGATTCCGGCTTCATCGGCCAGCGCGACTTCCCATTTTCCATCTTCGCCCGCGTCGGCAGATCCTCCATTACCGGGCGCAGTTGGCTCCATCGTGACCCTCCCCTTTCGGTTTCGCGTATCGGCCGTTGGAAGGCGCTTTACCTACGCGCCCGCTACCGGGACATCGGCCGCCGTGGTAGAATGAGGAAACACCACTGCGAAGGAGACGCCTTCCATGCAAATCGGTATCGTCGTATTCTCGCACACCGGCAACACCCGGAGCGTCGTGGACGCGCTGGCGACCCGCCTCGAGGAGGAGGGTCATGAGGCATCGGTGCTTGCCCTTCGGCCCCGGGGTGCCTATCGCCCGGGCGATTCCTCGGCGGAACTGGACGAGGTGATCGATCCCAGGCCCTTCGATCGCGTCGTTTTCGCGACCCCGGTACACGCCTTTTCCCTGCCCGCGATCAGCGCGGCCTATTTCGCGCAGCTGGACGACCTCGAGGGTGTCGAGATGGTCGGCCTCGTCACCCAGGCCCTCCCCTTCGCAAGTCTCGGGGCCACCCGTACGCTGGGGCAAATCGCCCAACGCGCGCGGGAAAGGGGCGCACGCTACCTCGGCGGAGCGTCCATCAGCTGGAGCAAACGGCGGCGCGCAGACCGCATCGAGGCCGCCCTGGACCGGCTCGTGGGACTGCTCACGCGTTAGTCGACGCGATCCGTCGCACGATCCTTTTACACCGCACCGCCTCCACACCAGGGTTAGAGGCGGACGTCGCGGTTGGCCTCCTTGGAATATATGTACCTGGCGACCTCGTTCCCGGTGCACACGAAGGCCTGGGGCACGAAGGATCCCATCCAGATGTAGTCCCCGGCGCCGACGGCGTACCACTGGTCGTCCAGGAAGTACTTCCCCTCGCCCCTCAGCATGTACAAGCCGTGGGTCTCGTGGTGATTCTCGACAAAGGGATGGGCGTCACCGGGACCAAATTCCAGCACGTTGATCATCAGGTCAAAGGCCGGATCGTCGGGTAACAGGCGGCGCTGGGAGAAGGATCCCTCCTCGCGGACATCCGCCTCGACGCTGCCGACATCCCCGGCCGTCATCCAGGGGGGTTCCGCGGGCCCGGCCCGGAAGGGATGACGGCAGACGAACAGGACCAGGGGCGCCTCGATCACGTTGGTGACGGAGACGGCGTGCTCCGGCGGGACATAGACGAAGCCCCCGCCAACCAGGCCCCACCCGTGCCCGTCGGTGCGGGCGGAAGCCTCCCCCTCGATGACGTACACGAAACATTGCTCCGCGCCCGCGGGTGCCAGGGTGATCGAACCCTCCGGCGGCACGTGCACGCGGTAGTGGGCGAAAGATGCGCCCAACCCGGGGCTGGCCATGATGTAGGCGGTGGCATCCCCGAAACCGGGGATCGTCGTCGGACAGAATCCGGCCGGGTCGACGATGGCGAAATTTCTTCGTAGGACGGTACGGGTTGTCAGGCGTGTCGTGGGATCCATGGTCTTTCTCCCCTCCCCGGTCCATTCGCATCAATGGTCATCCAAGGAGTGGTTTCGCCGATCGGGGGGAAATCCCTACCCGGCACGCCCCACAAAGGCAAAGGGGGACGGCACGCGTGGTGCCCTCCCCCGGGATTTTGCATGATTCACAAGCCGATTTAGCTCAACAACGACAACAGCACACCGGCGGCAACGGCGGAGCCGATGACCCCGGCGACGTTGGGGCCCATGGCGTGCATCAATAGGAAGTTGCTCGGGTCGGCATCGCGGCCGAGTCCCTGGGCCACGCGAGCGGCCTGCGGAACCGCGGACACGCCCGCTCCCCCGATGAGCGGATTCAGTTTCCCGCCGTTGAATAGGTTGAAGATCTTGGCCAGTATGACGCCGGCGGCGGTACTGACGGCGAAGGCCGCCAGGCCCAGGAACAGGATCGAGAGGAACTCGAAGCTGAAAAACCGGCTGGCGCTCGCACTCGCACCGACGGCGAGGGCGAGGAAGATCGTGACGACGTTGGCAATCTCGTTCGCGGCGGCTTCCGCGAGGCGCTTCACCACGCCGGATTCCCGCATGAGGTTCCCGAGCATGAGCATACCGACCAGGGGCAGGGCCTGCGGGATGATGAGGCCCACCAGGATCGTGATCACGATCGGAAACAGGATCTTCTCGATCTGCGCCACCTTGCGCATCTCCGGCATGCGAATCTTTCGCTCTTCCTCGGTGGTCAACAACTTGGCCACGGGTGGCTGGATCACCGGCACCAGGGCCATGTACGAGTGGGCGGCGACCGCCACCGGTCCCAGGATCTCCGGGGCCAGTTGGCTCGTCAGGTAGACGGCGGTGGGCCCGTCGGCGCCACCGATGATGCCGATGGAACCCGCCTGCTCGGGCGAAAACCCAAGCCACATCGCGCCGAGGAAGCTGGTGAAGATCCCCGCCTGGGCGCCCGCGCCCAGGAGGACGGTCACCGGGTTGGCGATCAGCGGTGCGAAATCCGTCATGGCACCGATCCCGAGGAAAATGAGGGGTGGGAAGATCGCGAGGTCTACACCCTGGTATATGTACCACATGAGACCGGCGGGTGTACCGTTCGCGGGCGGATCCATGAGCGTGTTGAGGGGCATGTTGCCGATCAATATTCCGAATCCGATGGGCAGAAGCAGAAGTGGTTCACATTTCTTTGCGATGGCCAAGTATATCAGAATGGCCCCGAGGACCAGCATTCCTCCTTCTTCCCACGTGATACTCAATAAACCGATGCCACTTGCGAAGTTCGATAGCTGAGCGAGCAAGTCGTCCCTCCTTTTAGCAACAATTCGCTCGTATTATAACACCCCCGGTCGGGAGTGTGAACGACCTCGTATCGGAAAATCGGGATAGCACCCGCGGGGAGGCGGGGGCGGCTCCCCGGAAAATGGTACCCCCGAACGCGCCGGGGTGCAAGCGCATTCAGGATGCGGGTGGCACCAGGGGATAGGAGCGGATCTCGGCTGCCCTCATGCGCCTTCGCCGCGCCACCAGGTCCACCGGTACGCCGAGAAACGCCGTCAGGGGTAGGCCTAAAAGCAGGAGGGCCTTTCTCAGGGTTGGCATGCTCTCCCAGAACGCACGGCGGAACACCCGGAAGATCTGCGAACCTTCCTCGCGGGGCACCTGCAAGCGGGTTCCCTCCTCGTCACGTACCATCCACGCGTTGGAGGCGGTCTCCAGGGGCGTCTCTTCCTTGCCCTCGTAGATCACCCAGAAATGGCTCAGGGAGTAGGTCTGGGTGTAGGGGATGTCCCGGGCTTCGAAGAGCGACGCCAGCACGACGAAACGCGTCTTGCAATCGCCGGTTCCGCGCTCGAGCGCCTCGGGAAGGGTGGGGAAATACCAGGGCACGTTGTAGGTGTGCCAATCGTATTGGTAGGGATAGGCGTCCAGTACCCATCTCTCGAGGGCCTGCGGCTCCCGGGGGGCGTCCGAGAGCAACCCCTCAACCCCGGCGGCGTCCACCGGAGGGTCAAATACCCGATAGACGCTCACGGCCAGGCGCAGGGGGTTGGGATACAGCACGAGCAGGGTCCAAAGCGCCAGGAACAAGATTCTGTGCCAAAGCCGTAGGCGAAATCTGCGCCTCATCCGGGCCCCCTCCCTCCGAGTGGGTCCGACCCGCGCCCGAAAACCGGCGCGGACGTCCCTGTGACACATTATACCGGGAAAACGGGGGTGATTGCAGTCGTCCGGATCAATCGGACGGTACTTCGCCGACGTTTGGGGGACGGTATTCCCGCAGAAGCCACATGGCCAAAACCAAGCCGAGGACACTGGCGACCGCGGCCAGTATATGGGCGTTGACGACGCCCATGACGTCCATCGCAGTCCCCCCGATCATGGAGCCGATGGCCATGGCGAAGCTGCGGGACATCTCGTTGAGTCCCATGATCCGGCCCATGCCGTGCTCCCTGCCCCGTTCCACCGCCATGGCTTCGGCAGAGGGCACGGAAATGCCAAAGCCCGCGCCCAGCAGCACGGCAACCATGATCAGGTCGGTAAATCCCTCGGAGCGGGGCACGATGAGAAAGCCCAGGGGAATCAACAGCGACGCCGCGAGCCCCACCC
>PUNF01000183.1 GCA_003552525.1 Clostridia bacterium
CTAACGCAGAATTTTATAATCTTGTTGGCAAAGATTTTGATTTGGTTGAGGATGGCCAGACAGAAACAATAACTCTGCCTTTGACCGAATATAGCGTTACTATTGTAGTAGAAGATGGTTACCACAATGAGCTTATTGAAGGGGCGACGGTAGAGTTTGGCGAGGACACTTCAAATACTGATAGCAATGGCCAAGCCAGTTTTACACGAACCAAAGGCAATTATAGTTACACGGTAGAAAAAAGCGGTTTTGAGGACCGGGGCGGAATTATTGAGGTTCCCGCCGAAGGTGAAAGCGACGTAGAACGCGAAGTTACTATGAAGTGGTTGCGATACACTGTAGAAGTTGAGGTTTTAAACGACAAAACTGATGAGCCTATTGCCAATGCCGACGTTTCAATAGGGGCGCAAGACAAACAAACATCCGAACTGGGGATGGCTTATGTTCACGATGTAAGATACGGAGAGCGCAGCTATTCAGTTTCACACGAAAAGTATTACACGGACTCCGGTTCTATTGAGGTGAAATCAAACCAGGAACGAACATTCCGCTTAACCCCCCAATACGATGATGTTCACTTTAAAATAGAGGATCATAACGGGGTTGGAGTAGGGAACGCGGATGTAACGCTTTCAGATGAAAATGAATTTGAAGAAACGAAAGGGGCGGACAGCAACGGCGAAGTAACATTTGAGGATGTAGAACACGGAGCTTACGATTACTACGTCAACCACGAAGATTATACCGCAACCGATGGCGGCGTATTTGTTAATAAAGAAACAACCGTCAATGTTGTTTTGGGGAGGGAAGTATTCCCTGTAACCTTCAAAGTACTTGCTTCTCACATAGAAGAACCGGAAGAAGCTGGCGTGGCGAGCGCAGAAGTGTATTTCACGGGGGAATACAAAGAGACTGATTCTAACGGTGAAATAGTTTTCCACAGCACACCCGACGGAACCTACCAATACGAAATTACACATCCTTTTTACGATGACCTCACAGGGCAGCTTGAAGTAGACAATGATTCGCACACGGAAGAAGTGGAATTGGATGTTGACGATGATACTTTGGCAATACAAATTACTGTTGTTGATCACGACGGCGAGCCGCTTCCTAACGTCGATGTTAAGCTGGAGGACCAAGAAGAAAAAGTTACCAACCAGGACGGGATTGTTTATTATATGGGCCTTTCACCTTTAGAATATGAATGGCAAGCGGACAGAGACGGATATGCGCCAGAAGAAGGGACGGTCGAGTTAAGTGTCCCAGATTAAACACACTAAAGAAGTTGAGATTACGCTACACGCTCCGGCTATACTTAAAGAGCATGAAATTACGTTACACCCCGAAGTGGGGTTTGTTGGTGGCGACGGAACAGCAGAAGATCCCTTGAGAATAGCCAATTGGTATGGGCTAAACCGGTTACGTGATTTTGTGGGCCAAGAATACTCCGACAAACATTTTATTTTAGTAGATGACATAAACCATAGTTCCCCTGGCTATCACGCCGTTGCGTCCCCCGAAGCAAACGAGGGAAAAGGATGGGAACCAGTAGGGAGCTTTGAAGAGCGGTTTGGGGGCTATTTTCACGGGAACAAAAAACATATAATGGGCCTTTATATTAATAGGAAGGACCTTGAACACCCGGCTTCCGTGGGGATGTTTGATGAAGTAGGCCACGGGGCTGTTTTTGAAGATTTTGCTCTGGCGCAAATGGATGTTACTGGCCCCGATAAGGGGCCGGCAGACCCAGGCGTAGAGTATACGCTTGAGGTGGGCGGATTGATCGGTGTTGCCCGCGATTGCACGATAAGAAGGGTATCTGTTCACGGCCGCGTAGAAGGAAACGAAGATGTGGGCGGAATGATAGGGCGAGTTTGGCACACAGATTTTTGGATTGAGGACTGTTCTGCTTTTGTGGACGTTGTTGGGGAATACACAGATATTGCTGGTATTGGTGGAATGATTGGAAGGTTAGGGCAAGGTGGCGAAGGAAAACGAATATATTCCGTTGGCGAGGTCGTCGGTGAAGGTAATGTTGGTGGAATTATAGGACAAAGATGGGCCGGGGAACATATAAAAGATTCTGTTTGGGACCGGCAAACATCGGACCGGGAACGGTCATCCGCTGGCGGAACGGCCTTATCAACGGGGTTAATGAAAAATATTGAAACTTATGAACAAAGGGATTGGGATATAGCCCGGGTTGAAGATTGGGACGGAGAAACTTGGCACATATTCAACGGACTATCTTATCCTATGCTCGGAGAACCAGGGGACGTTCCAGATGATCTCCCAGAAACAACACTAACAGTAACTTGCGACGAAGATATGACGGATAGCACAACAGAAGAAATAGAACCTACAAGGGTGTGAATTAAAAATGTCAGAACCCCACGAAGATAACTTGCTTAATAATCCTTGGTTTGAGGATTGGTCCGACGGATTACCCGAACATTGGGAAGGCTCTCATTCTTCTGCGAACTGGTTGCAAACAGACGAAGAAGCCATAGCAGGGGATTATTCTGTTTTACTGGATGGCGGCGGTGAACGAAGGCTATCACAGGAAGGATTCACTGTTGACGGAGATACAGAGTATTTTTGGGGTGTTATGGTTAAAGGTGAGGGTGAGATTGATATTGGCCGAACTTATGGCACGGGTTTCACATCCTATGGGGATACTGTTGTTGTCGATTCCCGCGATTGGCAATTAATTCAAACCAGTTTAGAACCAACCGCGGGTGATGAAGCCGGTATTGTGATCCGCACCAGGGACGAGGCCGAAGATGACCTATATCTTGGGGCTGCTTGGTTTTCAGATGAGGAAATCCCCTATGATTGGCTTGAAGAAAAAGAAGAAGAATTAGGACATATAGTAAGGACCGATAACGGAGTGGTCCAGACACACAACGGAACAATTTTAACAACTAAGGAATGATACTATGAGTAACGGATTTAATGACCGCGAGGCCGGTCGGGTTGAAAAAGAACTGGAACAAGTCAAGCTCCAGACCGAAGAAATTAAAAAGTTATTAAAAAAAGAACTAAGTTGTCTGGAGGAAGAAGTAGAAATAAACACCTGGTATAGAAAAGTAGGGTTTTGGGTCTTTGCAAGTCTTGCTACTCCCATTTTTATTTCAACAATAATAATACTAATCCAATATTCACTGGGGTTTACTCAATGAATTACAACCAATTTGAGCATTTGGTTTTTGAAGAATTTTTAGAGGATATGATTAACCCCTGGGCAAGCGACATTAACAGCGGAAGAATAGTTACTGCCGATACAGAAGAAGCAAAGAGCTTGGTTATGCGGACGATCCTTCACGAAAGCGGAGGACTCAAATACATCCGTCAAGTTAATGCGCAAGGGGACTATGGTCCTGGGTTTGGTTTAATTTCAATGCAGAGGAACCGCTGGTTTTGCACCTGGAGCGCAATAGACTCCCGGAAAAACGCAAGCCCGGAATGGGAAAAACTGTATCATTGGATTAGAACCGAGGTTATGAAGGGCCAATACGACGATATTGAAGAACTCCATTGGAATCTGGGACTTAATGTTGTTATGTGTCGGCTGGCTTATTTACTGGTCCCGTCTACGCTGCCGCCGGTGGATCTGGATAGCCAAGCGCAATACTGGTTTGATCACTACAATCAATCGCCAGAGGAACTAAGGGAAGAACGCGAAGGGGCTTTCAAACGAACGGTGAACAACTTTGGAATTAAATAAATTTACTCCCGCAGGGCCAGACGGACGCGAGACAAGGCGGATACTGGAAGAATTAAGTTTCCAGTGGATGAAACAACACGAACCGGAATTGAGAGCTGAACTCTGGAATAAACGTAGAAACTTTTGTGATATTACTCCTGTTTCTTTTGATAATGGTCCTGTTTGGCTGCTGATCCACTGTTATAAACACACAAAAGTTTTAGGGTTTCCGCAACCGGTGGCCGAGGTTCATTTTTGCGTTAATCCAGAACTGGCCAACAAAGCGATAATGGACCCAGAACCATTTGCAGAGTATTTTGAAGGTCTAAAAAAAGACGGATACCCTTTGGTTATCACGTATATACAAAACGATAACACAAGAGTCTTGAGGTTTGTGGACCGGCTTGGGATGGTGTCCTATAATACTTGTGAAGTGTTTGGGAAAACACACATTATGTTTGTGGCAGAAACGCAGAAAATAATAGATGAATTTCAATCCGTATTAAACGGAGGTAATTAAAATGGCAAGCGCAGCGGCAGTAGCAGGCGCGACAATAGTGGGTGGTGCGGCAGGGCGGATGTTAGCTCCAGACGCACCAGACGTGCCGGACCCCGTATTACCGCAAGCCCCAACACTACCACAAGCCCCGGAACTACCAGAAGCAGTGATGGGACCGGAGGAAGTAAGACAAGAGGTTCAACCGGGCGTTGAGATGGTCCGGCGGCAGCGGGAGGATGGTTCCGTGGTTATGGAGCCGGTAAGATCCGAAGATAAACAGCAGGAAATAGAACAAAGACGACAAATGATAGATGAGTTAATGGCAGCCGCGGGTGTTCCCGCGGAGGAAAGTGATCGCGTTGAAAGAGTAAGAGACGCATACTTGGATTATTTTGAGCAGGAAACCGCTGATGATTTTGCCCGCGAACGCGAACAATTACAAGCGCAACAAGTGGCCACGGGCCGCGCACACACAACCGCGGGAGCGGCTGCGACAGCGGCACAGAGAGGGGAACAACAAAGAGCCTATGAAAGGGCTGTCACCGAGGCCGATACGCTCGCAGGCGAGGAAGCGCGGGCTATGAGGACCCAGGATTTACAAGCCTTGCAGCAGCTCGGAGCAATAGACCAGCAAGAAGCTCAAAACCTGCTCCAGGGCCAGCAGCTTGCCGGACAAACTTTTGGCCAGCAGCTTGGGGCCGAGCAACAGGCGCGACAAGACGAGGTCCAGCGGCGTATGCTACCGTATGAACGGGATATGCAACAGGCCGAACTGGACTGGCAGGAAGAACAAAGCAGAGCGGAGCTGCTTACTGGCCAGCGACAACAACAGGCACAAGCGGACTATCAGGCGGATATGGCACGTCATCAATCTATGATGCAAGGCGCACAGACGGGGGCAAGTTTGGGAATGTTTGGTGAACAACAAGGATGGTTTGGCGGCGGCGGTGGTGGAACAACCCAAGCTCAACAACAAGCAGCACAACAAACAGCGGCCAGACACACAGACCCGGTGGCACCAACAAGTGTAAGGACAGACCTTATGCTGGGCCAACCCCGCCACGCTTTACCAGGACCAAGAGCATAACTAAATAACGGAGGCTAAAACAATGCCTATGCAACAGCAGTTTCAACCGAATCAAACACAATCACTACAAATGCTCGCTGAATCTATGCCACAAGAAGGTTTAGGTGGTGTTGCCCGTGGTGCTATCGGAGGCGCGGCAGCGGGACAAGAATATGCCAGACAGCAGGACTCCGCGGAAGCTATGACCAGCTTTTTAGAACAGAATCCAGAAGCGGCGATGGATGAAATAGGCAGACAGGCTATACAGGTTGGTTCCCAGATGGGAAATGAACAATTACTGCACAAAGGACGCGAGCTTATGGGCGCGTATGGACAACAGCAGCAGCTTGACCAGCAAGATATGCAGTTACAAGCAATGGAGCGTCAACAGCAAACAATACAAGGAACGCAAGAGGTGTTTCAACAAAACCCGGATATTATGGAAGGGCTTGTCCAAGGGGATGTAGACGCTTTGGCCGATTTTGTTAATGTGTATTCGACAGAACACGGTTCTAAAGAGGACGCGGTTATGGCTATGGCCGAAGTATTACAGCAGGGCCGAGCTATGAAAGCGCAGCAGATGGAAACGGAGCAACAACGACGACTGTTCCCCGTCCAGCTAAGGGGGGCGCAAGAGGATGTACGTGGTCAAATTGCCGAGCGTCAACTGATGGAACAAGAAGCTGAACAAGCGGGAGTTCCAATGGCTGGCCTGTTAGGTCCGCAAGCTGGTATGGACGACGAGTTAGATGATTTTGATTTTGAAGCCTCTCCAACGACAGAAGATGTTGAAGAAGAAGCGGATGACTCTGGGCTTTTGCCTTATCAGTTGGCTGGGAACTTAGCGTGGTGGCTTGGACGAGGCGGAGAACACTTAGGCCGCGTTATCCCAGAGGCCGTAACTGGAATAGCGGAAGGGGTGGGCTACGACACTGCCGACTGGGGGATTTTTAGGTCCGCTGGCGAAGCCGCGCAATTCAGAGAAGATCACCCAGAAGCTACATATTTGGGAACCACGTTTGGTTTTGGCGGTCCGTCGGCAAGCAAAATCAGAGAGTGGAGACAGGAAAGAACGGAGGAAGAAATGGAAGAAAAACGCGGACGCGAACCAACCGATGAAGAACTTGGACAGATGGTTTCCAATGTAATGCCCAACGAGGGTTTAAAAAACCCGAAAATAATCGAAGCATTTACGCGATACTTGCGCCAGCAGCGGCGCACACCGAGAAATGAAAAAGAAATGCAAACATTGTGGGAGCGGTTCCAAAACGAACTCGAAGCTCATCAACAGAAACAAAGATAATGCCTGATTGGGATGAAGTTTTTGAACGGGCCAGACAAACCGCTGGTATTACTGCGGACGAAGATGAAGATGAACTCCAGCCGTTGGATATGGATGAATACGATTTAAGGCCGCTATCGTCCCAAGAATTTGACCGGACGCTTCAAACAGAAATCTCACCTGATATTCCTGAAACTCCCGTTTCACCAGAACCGGCCCCGGAAGAAGAACCCGAACCAGACTTTTCCGAAGCGCGGCAAATAATTCAAGACACATTAGACGATCCAAAATCAGACGAACCTATATTGTTGGACGAGGTCGATGTTGACGAGATTGATTTAGAAGCCGATTACGTAGACCCAGATATAAGACCAAACCGCGAGCGTCCGCGCCGTCCCGACTTTAGAGAATATGAAGAAATGCCGGAACCAGAAGTGGATTGGGGAGAACGCGGTCCCCTGGGATACGTGGCGTCTTTTGCCGACAGCTTGTGGGAAGGTGCTAACAGGGTATTTCACGGTTTAGGGGAGTTTTTGTATCGCCACGACTCTATGCCGGATAACGTAGGCCGTTGGCTAAAAGATGTTACCAGAGATCCGCGAGAAGAACCGGTCCATCCCGACGATGTAGGATTTTGGACGGATCAACTCCCCGAAGCTATGGGAAGCGGGTTTGCTTATCTGGCTTCCGGTGCTGTGGCCGCTGCCGCCAGCAAGAAACTGGTCCCCCTTGCAATAGCTGGCTTGGCCGGGGGAAAAGTGATGGCTGGAGCTTCCAAATTGGCCCCGTCTGTACTGAAAAAATTTGGCCCGTATTTTGCCGGATCTGTTCCTTCCACTTCTCTTATTGCCGCGTCCTCTACGGGCCACGCGGCGAAACAAGCCGAAGATTTAGGCTGGGACGATGACGAAATACAGGAAATGATGAACTCACATTTTGCCAAACAATACCTCTGGAACGTAGGTCTACAAGCTATGTCCCTGGGAATTACAATGTCTCCCGCTGGTGGATTTAGTAAGTCTATGATGAAAAAACTTGGCGGGGGAATAACGGGCAAGCTGGGATTTTATGGAAGCCGTCTGGGAATGTCCGCGGGGAATGAGTTTATCCAGGAAAGCGGTATGGATATAATAACCCACTCTGAATTGGGACAACCAATTGATTGGGGAGAAATAGCCTATGGATCAGGCGTTGCAGCATTAAGTTCCGCGCTGACTACTGGAGTTACTGGTGCGCCTATGCGAGCCTACCAAATGAGCAGGTTAGGCGAACTACAGTATATGAGCGATCAGAATTTAGCTAAACTCCAGCAGGAATCCCAAGAATATGCCGAAACCTTCCGGCAAATGAGGGAAGAAACGGACTTAGATGAATTTTATTTCCAAAACCACCCTTTCCACAGAGACACAAACCCCGAAATGGTAGGACGCACAGCAGCAATCGAACATCTAAAAAATACAGACAACGAGTTTTCCAAAGATTACGTTGAATCCTTACTAACATACGAAGGCGAGATAAAAAACCGAGGTAAAGAAGAAATGGCGCGGGAAATGCAGGAAACGTCTATCTCCGAGTTTTTGAATTTTGCGCACCTGCTATCTGAACCAGATAGGATTATAAATACAGCACTATCACGTTTGGAGTCTTTGGCCGAACAGGAAGTTGTTGGCGAAGAAGTGTTTGTCTCAGATGAAACTTTTGATCAGATGGCCGTTAGCTCAATAATCAACAATGCGACGGAATCGGATAATACGTTCCAATACATACAGAACCGAAAGGATTTTCTCAATTTCCTATCGGATGAATCAACACGAGCGCAAGACCTTTTGAATTATTTTGAAGCCGCCGAAAGAATACTGCTCGAACAGCAGGGACTTGAAGAAGCAGAGACGGCGCAGGACGGGGAATTTGCGAAGATGGTTCATTTGGGGAAAGAGCTTGGTATTGAATACGCTGGTTGGATGGACCCTGGCGAAAACCTTGAACACCTTGGCCGTTCAATTACAATCGGTGGGGAAGCCGAATTAACCCCAGAACAAATTTATGAACAGGAAATGACGGAAACGCAAAGGGAGCTGTTTGACCGAGCGTTGATACCGGAAATGGAGGACCTGGAGGACGGAGCAACCATTAACATAATTGAAGCGGTCAAACATCCCACAGTTTTGGCCCACGAAATAGGCCACGTTATACATCGTATGCACGAACGCAGCGATGATCTATCGACCATAGAAGCTCCTGATAGCGAGGAAGCCCAACTGCTATCTTATGCCATTGATCAGGAAATTCAACCGCTGCTCCAGAACATCACGGGGAACCCGGAACAAATAAGACGACAAATGCCTACCGAGGATTACACCGCTGACGCTATCGCAACATATTTACGTTTCCCCGATCTTGCGAAAAAACTTGCACCCAATTGGACGGACCAGTATGGAGAAAATATAAAACAGTTTGTGGCAGCACAAACAGACAGGGTGGATTTTGAACCGTCAATTGTAGGCCGTCTCCCAATCGATAGGGTTGTAGACCAACTGGATGTTATGCAGGCGGAAGCCGACCAAAGGCAACAGCGCGTTGAACAAGCAGACCCCGAGCTGGGGATCTTCCCCCACACAAAAAGCGAAGATGAAATGGAATACGAACGGCAAATCAATGAAATAGGGGAAACCCAGAAACAACGGCTAAAACAGATTGTGGCTGAAAAATATGATGATGAATCCGCACAACGACTGTGGGAAGGGAAACCCGAACAGCAACCCCTGGATGAAAGCCCGAAACAAGACGCGGAAGAAGGACAACCGGCCTATCGAATTAGAGAAAAATTAGAAGCGATAGATCCAGATTTATCCACAAGAGAACGGTTACAGCAAAAAATGGATGAGATCGACCGGGAGTTAAGGGACCTGGACGAGCAAAGAGATAGAATGACCCCTGAACAATTGGCCAAACGGCGGACCACGCGGTTAAAGAATGAAATGCCTCTGTTTGCGGACCAAGTAGAAGTTACCCCGGAAGAAGTGGAACAACAGCAGGAAGAAACCCGCCAGGAGAGCATACGAAGATGGGCGGAAATTTATACACTCCGCGAAGAAGCTTTTATTGAATCAAAGCGGCAGTTAATCGAATTGACGGACGAGGAAACGTATGAAGAAGTTTTGGAGCATTCACTTAAAACCTTCCCGCCGACTATCGATTGGGTGGGAAGCATTATTAACAGAGCTGCTCGCCTGGCAGAGGCAGATATGCCTATATTTGTAGACGATCCAATAACTGCCGCGGACGGATCGGAGATCCCGCACGAAAGCCTGAATATGGCGGTAATAGAAGAACGGGACGAAGTAGAGGTAGAACCGGTGGTGGAAACGGAAACCTTGTTTGAGGACGCTCCGCCAGCAGAAGAAGCAGACGACGCGGACAGAGAAGCTTCCCCCCCGCCTGGGCTGAAAGAAGCGGCGGAAAGCAGGGGGAATAAGCTATCAGACCAAAACACGACCGAACAAGAAGCTAAAGAAATTGCCGAAACTGCGAAAGAAGAAATAGTTTCAACAACAAGACAGCAGATCGAAGATTTAGAGAAACTGCGAGCGCAACCAGACAAATTAACTATGTTTGAAAACCAAGTTAGAGCGAAAAAAGAAGAGCTCGACCCAATCCCTGTTTATGCCCGCGCTAAAGACCGGGACGGAGCCACGCCGCGCGTAGAAGGCTTTTATGTGATGACTTCCCGCACGGGCGCACCAGAATTGATTAAAAATGAATTTAATATAGTAGATCTAAACGATTTAATTCATTCTTTGTCAGAAGAAGCCCCTGGGGATGGCGAAGCTTTACAGGATCGCGGTGATCGCGTTTGGCAAAAAGTTAAAGAAACAGCAGCACAATGGCTGGGAGGGTTTGCCCCGCGCTTGTTTGTAGAAGGTCCCAGTGCCGAACACGGCGGTCCTATAACGGACGATAGGGGATTGGTTGTTGGCGGCCATTTGAGAACTATGGTTTTGGAACACTGGTATAAGTTTAACATTAACAAACCCATACAAAAATACCACAATGAAATTAAACGTCAGGCGGAATTGCTTGGCTTCACTCAAGAGGAAGTCGAACAAGCCCTGGAAGAAGCTGAAATGCCTATTTTGGTCAGAAGGTTGACGGAAAGAGATACACCAGAAGATATGGTAATGTTGTCCCGCTTAACAAACGCCAGCGCCGTTGAAGCCAAACAATCGGTTGTTCTGTCCCGGAATTTAAGCGAGGGGCTTGAACGATATATCATAAGAGAAAATAAAAATGTGTTTGATGACTTTAATTTTACAACAGATAGTCGCGTCGGAAACCCCGAAAACAAAGTATTTTTAGACCACGTATATCACGCCGGGGTTCAGCAATTGGGACGGGCCACAACCGAGAAACTATTTAATATGAAGGGGGAGGGGGATATACATTCCGCGGCAGAACCTTTGGGGGAATGGATCATAAGGTATGCCCTGTTTGATTTGGCGTATAACCACAAAGAATTGCTCTTTGACGTAGCAGCGCGTCCCGAAACGGGAGTTAATAATATTCTAAAGGCACTCGCGCACGGTGCGCCGAAAGTGGCCGAGCTTAATATGGCGGTGGCCCGCGAAGAAGCCGACGGAGCATATTTGCAGCTTATAAACGAACTGGTTGGGGTTGTATATAAATACAACGAAGTGAAGAAACGCGGTAAAAAAGTAGAAGATTTTGTTGGCAAAGCTAATATGCAAGCAGGTTTAGGTGATTATGCAGACGCAAGCGATGACTCCTGGGGCAAGGCAAGCGAAGACGCTCTTAGGTTTTCCGATACAGAAGTGGCTTTGATTAGGTTGTTACAAGAAGAATCGCGCCGATATATTCCCCTTAGAAACACTATACATCGTTACGCAAAACTTGCGCTTGAGCAACCAACCATTGGGGAATCGGAGTTGCTCAAAAGCGAAAATCAAGTTTTAGATAATATCGAACTCAGCCCCGAACGGCTTTCTCCGCTTGAAGCATTTGCCCGCGCTTATCATACGGAGTTGTCCCACTATGCTATGTCTGAAAAGGGAAGGACTTATGATATTAGGGCGGTTCCTCTGCTGGAGCCTACCTATGAAGCTCGAAAATACCACGTTCTGCAAAACATAGTTAATGCCGCCAGGGAAGAAGTGGCCCCCGACGCAAGCGAAGCAGATGTGGCAAACCAGGTTTTGGAAATGTGGCCCGATATAAAACAAGAGATGGAATTGATAATTGACCAGTTTAAATGGGACGATTACCAAACTTTACCGTCTCATCCCAGAAATGAATACAATATGACTCACACGGCCTTCCATTATTTAGACTCTGAAATTTCTAAAGATAGCAAAACCTTTAGACAACAGTTGGTTGAGTTTATGCAAGGCGATATGGAATTGAACGACGAAGCAGAGGACCGTTTGATCAAACAAAAATTTAGAGACTTTTCCAAGCTTGCGCCGCAAGTGTTGGAAGAATATCACGAACGGGCAACAGAAGAATGGACCCAAGAGAAACAAGAGGATCTGGACGCAATAGAAACAGTTGTCAATGAATATGGAACAGGATTGAACTTTTCACCGGTTGGATACGCCAAAAGCTTTTTAGAGTATTTAAGAGAAAACTTTCCACGCGCTTATGACAACCGAACCAAGGAACAAATTGTAGAGGATTATATGAGGTTCAATAAATTTAACAAAAGAGCGAACGACAACGCCGACCAAGAAAGACAATGGCCAAAAATATATTTAACGGAACAGGGCGACGTTGTAATGGACGATCAGAAAGCCAAAGACGCGGGGGTAGTATTTGAAGCCAGCTATTCACACCTCCTGGACTCTCCCGACGTTACGGAAGAACAAGCCGAAAGGATACGAGAGCAGCTAATAAATGATTTTGAAAGAATTTGGCCGGAAGTTCAAAAGAACCGGTCCGATTTTACTTTTGATAAAGCCGTTGGCCAGGCTATGAATCTGAATATTACCCTTGACGAGATAGAAAAACGTATGCACGACGATCTTCCTTTTAACGCAGCGGAAACGGCTTGGCTTGCCACTATGCAGTATAAAAAAACAGTAGAACACGACCGGCTTAAACAAAAAGAAGATAGAACCGAAGTCGAGGACCAACGCTTGCTTGAATTAACGAAAGAATTAGAAACTATCAGGACCGCCTGGGCGAGCGGAGGGACTGAACAATCACACGCACTTGCCGCCAGAAAGATGAGGGGGAGCGACGCAATAGCAGCCGCGATAACCGAACGAATGGACCCGGACGCTTCACAAACAGAAAACGCCTTGACCCAGCAAGAAATGGAAGAAAACTATCGCCGTGGTCGGGACACAATGAACACTATAGATATACTAAAAGAATACGGAAAAGTAGAAATAAACGATGAAATACGCAAAGAAGTTCTGCAAATGGATGATCCGCGTGATCAAGTAGAAATTAGAAAAATTTGGGACAAATATGTTAGCCCCGACGTAAGGAATTTGGTGGAATACTACTGGATAAGTAATGTTCTATCTGGCCCCCGCACACAACTGCGGAACCATTTGGGGAGCGGCCTTTTGATGCTGACCAAACCGAGCCAGAGGTTTGGCCAGGGTTTGCACGATTTAATAGCCCGGACGCTGGGGGAAGATGATTTAACAGTCCATGAAGCCAAAATGTCAGATTTTGGCTTAGAATTGCTTGGTTGGTGGGACGGTTTGGGCGAAGCGATTAGGAACGCAAAGAAAGGTATGCTCCACGGCGTAGCTATGACGGAGACGTTTGGGGCAGAGGAAATGGATACCTTTGTCCGGGAACCGGTATCTAACTTTTGGGGGAAATTATTATATCCGCATAATCGGTTTATGCTGGCGGGGGATCAATTTTATCGAACGATGGGGCAATATGGCGCACGAAATGTGATGGCTTATCGAGCAGCGCGAAAATTTCACGAACAGGGAAAACACGAACACCTTTCTCTTGAGGAACTGGCGCACGAAATTAAGAACAACCCCGATATGGTGGACGGGTTTGAGCAACTTGTCAAAGAAGAAGGCGCGGAACTTGTTTTGCACCAAGATCCCAATACTGAACTTGGCCGGTTTATGACTAACTTTTTTAGCAAGCTGCGACGCGGCGAAGCCTTTGATGGTGTTCCACACTGGATTCAGTGGATGATGGGATCGGCAGGAATGTTTATGCGGACCGGTGTAAATATGATGGAAATAGGAACCAAGATGGTAAGCCCCCTGGGGGGAGCTTCCGCGGTGAAGAAATGGATAGACGCGAAACAAATGATGGCGGAGGACGCGGATCGAACCCAAATAAGAGACAAGATAAGGTCTGCGCGGCGGGACGCGGGATTGGCCACAGCCGGTATGTTTGCTTTGACCGGCGCGACCATTATGGCTTTTATGGGAGGAATTACCGGTTCTGGTCCTGATGATCCCAGGGACCGGGCCAGACTCTATGACGCTGGTTGGCAGCCGTATTCAATGAGGATACCCGGAACTGATTATTTTGTGGGATACCGTTATCTGTTTCCGTTTAACTACGTTTTTGGTGCGGTGGCAAATATGGCAGAAAACATTATGTATAACCCGCGTATGCAGAGCGATAACGCCTGGGAACAGTTTGAGGGGGTTGTAGACGGGACAATCCGTGCTGTTAGAGATACGGCCAGGTATGCAGCGGACCACAGTGTATTCTACACAGTTAGCAGGTGGTGGGACTATCTCTCTGGGCACGATGTAAGAGGGCAACCGGCAGCCGACCCGCTAACTGGTTTTATACCTTATGTGGGACTGTCTAATACTATCCGGCAAGCGCTGGAACCCGAAATGACGGACCCAGACGGAGTGTGGGATATATTAAGAGAACCCATCCCAGAAGTGGTCCGCGACAAGATGGACCCGATCATCCCCTGGGCGGACTTTGCCGAGCCAATCCCGCGTATGAGGAACCGCTTTGGACAGGCTATCGAGGTTGAAGGCCCGCTTGACCCGCTCGGAGTGGCTATACCCGCAAGAGTTTCCGAAATGGATATTGACCTTGCGGACTTCCAGCGCCAAGCGCAAACCCACAGCCAGATAGAAGAAGCTATGTCGTCCGGTAATGAACCTTATGAATTTGAAAGAGCAGCGAGACGTTTGCCGAGGGAAGCTCGTGATTTTGCAACCGCTGGTTATGTTATTGGCCGTTTTGAACGCACACAGGACTTTGAGCCTGAACGACGGGCTAACGAGTGGGACCAGCTAAGAGACTATATTTCAGATGATGTTAGGGAATGGATGTATTTTCACCACGGGGCGGAGGAACAAGGATACCGCGGGAATAAGTATTTTGCGTCGGACCGGCGTATGCTGCTGCACGATGGAGAATACCTGGCCGAACTGATGGCGGACCGACTCGGCCAGATCCAAACATACGAAGGCCGTATGGAACGCCTGAACGCTAATTTGCGGTTTTTTGAAACTTTCAAGTATGGACACTTGCCACAACCGGAACGAGAGGCTAAACTTAAAGCACTTACACGACGTTTGTATAAAATTGACGAGCGCGATGGACGAGGTTTATTTGAACGATAATACAAAAAGGAGTGGTTGTAATGCTTACCTTTAACAGAGTGAGTGTGATTTTGTTTTTAATGCTTATTGTTTTCATTCTCCCGGCCTGTTACAGGAATTGGTTTTCCCGCGGGCGCGAGAAATATATTCAAGCCCGGCAAAATCTTGGGGCAGTGATGGAATTAAGAGAAACCCTGGCGGAAGATATAGAGTGGATGGCGGCAAACTTCCCCGCCGCCGAAGAACAGTGGCAGGAACGCAGGGACGCATACCCGGAATCGGTCCGGGAAAAGGTAGATAGTCTTTTTGAACGTGCGCCTGGAATGTATGAGGATCTGGTTGAAGCCAATGAAAACCTGGAGGAAATTCAGGAACTTGCGAAGGAGTTTGATAAAAATGTTCAGGAAGTAAACACAATAGCCGGGAGAACCCTTGAATTACTAAGAAGAAACGCTATAATAATTAGTGAATTGGTGAGAGTAAGTAAAGACTTGATTTAACAAACCTTTTTCAAAGGAGCTGGTAGTATGACAACGGATACACCCACCTATGAGAAATCGACCGGTATGGACTGCCGTGTATTTGCGGAAGCCACGCACGAGATGGATGAAAGCCGCTGGCAACACTTGAGGAACGAAGGTATCGGCGGTTCAGACTCCGGCGCGATCCTTGGACAAAACCCCTGGAAAACTCCCCGCGAGGTCTGGCAAGAAAAGGTAGATAACGTCGTAACGGATCTGGACTCCGAAGTGGTCTATTGGGGAAATCGTCTTGAGGATATAGTTGCGAAAGAATTTGAGGAACGAAACGACGGGTTTAAGGTCCGCCGTCGACACGCTATTCTCCAACACCCGCAACTGGATTTTATGTTGGCAAATATCGACCGGAACCTGATCGGCCCCGATGGCGAGTGGGGACTTCTGGAGATCAAAACAACCAACCGGAATATGATGGATAAATGGGAAAATGGAATCCCCCCCTGGGTAAGAAGTCAAGTTATGCACTACCTTGCTGTTACGGGCCTCTCCTACGCTTACATAGCCGTCTTGTTTGGCGGCCAGTATTACCGGCAATACTATGTTGAACGTGATGAAGAACTGATTGAATCAATAATCAACATAGAGAAACGCTTCTGGGACCGGGTTGAGAACGAGAACCCGCCGCCGATAGACGGTTCCAAAGCCGCGGAAAAATGGCTAAAAGAAAATTTTCCTGAATCCAGCGGCGAGGAAATTCAATTATCAAAGGAAGCGTTGAACTGGATCGAGCAGTATAATGAAGCGCACGAAGAACAGAAAGACGCTAAGGAACGGAAGAAATTGGCGAAAAATAAACTCCGGGAAATGCTTGGCGACGCGGAGGTGGGCCACGTCGAGGACAAGACGGTGAAATGGTCCGATTACTCCCGCACGTATTTCAACAAGTCTGCCCTGGAGGAAGAACACCCTGATATATATGAACGGTTTACAGAGGAACGGTCCTATCGCCGTTTCAGTATTAAAGGTTGAAGGTTTGTGGTAGAGCCTTGAGAAGGCTGGCCGGGGTTAGGGCTGAATCCCTGCCCCGGCCTTTTATTTTGAGTTTCAGAGCGTAACCTTATCTTTTCCAAGGAGTTGGTAGTATGAGCAGTGATATTCAGAAGGCGAACGGCACGAAGAAGATGTTGAAAGCGATTGAACCTTATGTGGAGGACGCGCTGCCGGATAAAATCGGTAGGGACCGTTTTCTCAATGTGGCGTTGACGACTCTCCGAAAAAACCCGGATCTTGTAAACAAATGTAATCAGCGGTCCCTACTCGGCGCATTGGTCCAGAGCGCACAGCTCGGACTTATGCCTAACACGCTGGGGCAAGCATATATTATACCCTATGGCGGCGAAGCAACCTTTGTCCTGGGATACCGGGGAATGATTGACTTGGCCCGCCGGTCCGGGGACCTGGAAAGTATCAACGCGCGATGTGTCTATGAAAACGATCATTTTGAGCTGGAGTTTGGGACCGAAGAAAACATCGAACACCGGCCCTATTATCTTGAGGGTGAGAGTTCTCCCGGCGAAATGATAGGCGCGTATTGCATAGCGCGTCTGAAAGATGGGGGACAGCACATAGAATTTATGAGCAAGGGTGAGATCGACGGGATCAAGGACCGTGCGCCCGGAAGTGGTCGGTCCGATAGCCCCTGGCGGAGCGATTATGACCAGATGGCGAAAAAAACAGTGGTCCGCCGGGCCTTCAAGTATCTCCCCGTGTCTACCGAGGACCAGCAGGCCGTTGCAATGGACGGTCAATCAATCCGCCTGCGTGAGAGCGCACAGCCCGCGCGTGAGGAAAAGACGGTTGATCCAAGGCCAGAGGACGTTGAAATAACATCTCCCGACAGCGGGTCGTCTGGCGCGTCTCAGGAGAATGACGGTCCAGAGCTTGAGGCGGTCGATCCTAACGATTGGCAAGAAAATTTCCAGGCGGCTAAAGATATGTGCCAGCAGCTGGGGATCGCTGATGAAGCGGATCTGCGATCACACGCGGATATGAAGGAAAAGATCGCCGCCGAACTCAAGTCGCGAGAGGAAACCCAGAAGCGTCAGGTGCAGCAGCTCCAAGAACGGGACGAGGACGAGCAGTTTAAAAAAGAATTGAAGATGCAAGAGCAGCTCGTTAGTATTAATCAGCGGCTCCAAGATGTTCCGGGTCTGGAGCAGAACGACCTGGCCCGGACCTGCGCCGCTTACTGGGGAATTTCCAACCCGTCCCCGCAGACGCTCGATCAAAAACAAGTAACCGCTTGCAAACTTTATATCGATGGCGTGGAATCAGGACAAATTGAAGTTGAGAGGGGGGAGCAAGGGGAGTTATTGCCTGCTGGGTATTTTCAAATAGACTGATCACCACCACTTCACCTATCAAGTTCCCCGCCACGGGTTCAGGCCAGCTCCTTCCCGCGGCGGGGTTCCCCCTTTTTTACCCGCTTAGTATTCCAAGGATAAAAAAAATCCAGAATCCGATTACCACCACCTTCAAAATCAATACCCCCCAATTATAATCTTGTTCTTCCGGGGGGGTTAGCCGATCTGCGTTATTTTCCAAAAAGTCCAAGTTTACCACCCTTTCTCTAAGCGATTGAATGTAGTAACGTGCGTCCGTCCGGTTTTAAATCGCTCTCACAGAGGGTCTTAACTGGTAATTTCAAAGGAACAGCCAAGGGTTCGTAGTTTCTCCAAGGATTGATGAGAAATACCGTCCCTGGGGGATCCTTTCAGCTCGCTCCAAGCTTTGCGCTGTTCCTTGTCGAGGAAGTCATAGCGGATTTCCCCGAATGTTACCCGCTTTTTCAATTTTAGTTTACTGGCCATTATCTTCACCTCCTTTCTGTTTAGGAACCTGGACCTGGTGCGCCCAGGGGTCCGAGTGGTCTTTATGATCTCTGATTTTGTCTTGTACTTTTGTCCTGATTGTGCCGGGCTGGATTTTTTTGTTTTCCGCGCCTGCGCCGAGCTTGAGGTATTGTTCCCCGTCGGAAAAAATCTGGTGGTCCCGGGAGATTAATACCCGAGCGTTTAACCGAACTCGG